>DAOTMJ010000003.1:0-186522 GCA_035450225.1 Candidatus Hydrogenedentota bacterium | reverse complement strand
CCGCGCCTTCGCGTGAACCTTCTATCTCACACAAAGACGCAAAGACGCCAAGGCTATTTTTGTTCTTCTTTGCGCCTCCGCGCCTTCGCGTGAACCTTCTATCTCACACAAAGACGCAAAGACGCCAAGGCTTTTCTCTTTGTTCTTCTTTGCGTCTTTGCGCCTTCGCGTGAACCTTCTATCTCACACAAAGACGCAAAGACGCCAAGGCTATTTTTGTTCTTCTTTGCGCCTCCGCGCCTTCGCGTGAGGCTATTCCTCGAGTCCATTCACGACACGGAATATTCCGTCTTTGATGAACTCCGCCCCGAAGTTAATCAGCAGCCCAAGCCGCTTGTCCATCAGCCGCAAATACGTCAACAACTGCTTCTTGTGAACCCGCAGGACCTGCTCGACCGATTTCAGTTCGAGGATGACCTTGTCTTCCACGACCACGTCGGCGCGAAATCCCTCATCGAACTGGATTCCATCATATATGATAGGCACGGGCACTTGCCGGTCGAACCGCAGGCCCCGCTTGCGCAATTCATGCGCCAGCGTCACTTCATACACAATCTCGTATATCCCCGGTCCCAGCGCCGTATGCACCTTGTACGCCGCATCCACCACCTGCGTCGCTATCTCATTCTCCGTCATTTCCCGTCCCTCCTTTGCGCCTCCGCGGCTTGGCGCGAACATTGATCTCACGCAAAGCCGCCAAGTCTCTTCTTCTTTTTCTTCTTTGCGCCTCCGCGCCTTGGCGTGAGTTCTTACCCCGAACCGGCAACGGCTTACAAGCGGCTCCATACGCCATCAACGACTTCTTCCAAACCGTAAAAAATTTCGGCCGCTTCGCGGCAAAAAAGGGAAAAAAGAAAAAGTGTACACGCTAGTTCGCGCCGACGGCACACACAACGCGAAATCCGACGAAGTAGAGCCGGTAGTCCGGGGTGAGGTAGTTGCGATCCGCCGCGCGGCAGTAGGGCGCATTGTTGCTCCACGACCCGCCACGCAGCACCCGGGTCGAGTAGGCAGGATTACTCTCCCATGCACTGCCATCGGTCGGCGCGCCCGTATAGTCCGAGCGCCACCTATCCTGGCGCCATTCCCAAAGGTTTCCGCTCATATCGTACAGCCTAAACGCGTTCGGCAGTTTCCCACCCACGGGCTTGCTGCCACTGGGCGTACTGTTGTCACAATACCACATGTACTGGCTCCGAATCCCGTCGTCCTCGCAATCGTCATTCACGCCCAGCGAATCGCCGAAATAGAAGCGCGCCTGCGTCACCTCGTATTTGCCCATGTAGAAGGCATAGCCGATGTTGACGGTATGGACCGGCCCTTCATCGGACCAACGGCTGCGCTCCGTGTCCGGCGAGCCCATCTGAAAGGTCCCCGCCGGTATCCGCACCATCACGAGCGGGACGTTGCCGGGCAGCAGGATGGTTTCGTCTTACCGGTAGCAGGAATGGGCACTCTGCCGTCAAAAGACAAAGAGTCAACAAGAACGGGACAAATACGATTTGCGACAAGCGTTTCATGGCACGATCCTCTCCCATGGAGCCTTGGCCCGGTTGCACCTCGCCAAAAACGGTCAAACGGAAAGGATTGGCCAAATCACGGATATGCGATCCGGTCCTTTTCGTATCCGTTTCGGCAAACCCAGACTACCATACTTGCCTGTTACAGTAAATAGTTCGAATTTCGAGCCGGTATTCGAGTTCGTAGACACGGCATCCTTGCCATGTTTGATCGAACCGGTTACCGGCGCGGGTCGTTTTCGGAATGCAAGGCGGCGCCGCCCGCGGGCCGGGACGGATGGATGGCCACCCAAACAAGGAGTGCAAGCGCGGCGGCGATCAGCAACCGGGGCCATGCGCGTCCGGGCGCATATTCGACATGAAGCACGGCCGCGCGGAGTGGATCGGCACAGGGCGGCGCCTGGGTAAGGCGGGCATTCCCGTATCGCACGGTATCGCCGGGGGCGATTACCGCCCGTTGCGCGCGTTTCCCGTCTTTTCCGATAAAGGCCAGTTCATATTTGACATCGGGGGGGCGCGCATGGCGCGTGAACCGGATCAGGGCATCGCCCTGCCGGACCGCCTCGCCCTCGCGGACACGGATCGGGTTCGACGCGTGCGGCCCGTGGGGTGAGGTTTGGGAAGGTTGTTGATCCGCAGTCCCTTCGGCGCCGTCTTTTCCAGCGGCCGCCTCGTCGTCCCTGTATAAAACCACTTCTGAAATTCGGGTTTCGGATGCGGACACGGCGACGGCTCGTTCCATCATTTGATCAATCCGGATTTCCACGGTCGCGCCGGCCGGTTTCCAAGGCGTCCCGGTCGAAACGGCCTCGCGGCCGATCAAGGCGCCCTTTTCGTGGATGGCAAGTTGCGCCCGTTCGGCGGAAACACCGACTATCAGGATCACGGTATCGAGGCGGGCAGGGTATTCGAAACGCACCGGCGCATCGTCGCCGGGCGCATTGGCGGTTATCCATTCCCGGCGCGTCCGGCCGCTTTCGTTCCATTCGACCTCGATGGCCGGTTGAGGACCGGCGGGCGTCGGATGGCGCTCTTCCACGCTCACCAGATATACCGCCGCGCCGTTGGACAATTCCACCCCGGCATGGGGGGCAAACGACTCGAACCAGTTCATGGCGCTGCCGTCCGAGACGCCCCATCGGGCGGATTCGAGCCCGGGCAATCCTTCGTCGAGCACGGCGCTGGCCGCTTCTTCGGAACCGGCCCACTGAAATCGCAGCCCGGTGGACGGTGCGATGCTGCGCCATGCCCCCGACAGCAGGAAAAGACCTTCCGTCCATGCCTCCCCGTCTTTCCGGAGCGAAACCACGGCCATCGCCGTACCGTGCGGTTCGCGAATCAGGCCCAACCATGGACGAATGGTTTCCACGCGATATACGTTTCCCTGAAGTTCAATGCGTTTTCCCGGGGCGATTTCCTCCGTTCGCTCCTGTTCGGGTTCCGTGATTTTCAACGTGTCGCGTGCCTCGCCGCCGCCGATGGGCGTTGCCCGTTCGAGCCGTATCGCAAAAGGCAAGGCGATTGCATCGTATCGGCCGGTATCGTCCAGATATTTTGCGGATACTACCGGCATTTGAAATGGAATCTCCGTATGCGGCTTGTCGCGCAGCACGGGCAGCCGGCCCGGCAAAGACGGCAAACGGTCCGGTTCGGGAAGGCGCACCGCCACGTTTTCGCTTCCACCGGCGCCGATGCAGATCTCCCCCGAAAACGCATCCATCCCGCGAACGGCTTCCATCGCGCCGCCCAGAGACAATGCGCCGATTCCCGCCGCCAGCAACGCCATGCGCCATGCCCGGGTCATGTGAACTACTCCTTCACCCGATCGATCCGCGCGCCCACGTATTCGCGGACCGCTTCGAAAATCGCCTGGGCCTTGAGATCTATCCCCTCATTTTTCATGTGGCAGATGTCCCCAAAATAGTACGTTCCGTCATTGAAACGTTCCGCGACGGGAATATACAACGCCCCCGTTTCGCGGCACATCGCGCGCACCTGTTCGTTGAACTGCCGGATGCCGCGCCAATACGTCGAAAAGGCCACATAACGCCCCCCCCAGTTTTTCTCGCAGGACCAGTCGTAATACGCGCGTTCCACGCGCGTCAGGCCGTTTAGATCCGGGCAGGCGAAACTGCACACGGCCATCGGTATGCCGCGCTTGGCAAAATAGGCGCGCATAAGACGCAGATTGGCGAAGATCTCGCGATCGAAATCCGCCGCCATGACGCGATCCGATGGGAGAAGCCACCGGTTGCCGTAATAATTCACAAAGCGCAGCCGGCGGAGCAAACGCGCGACCGACCCCGCGCGCTGCGTCACCCATTGCGGGTAGATGGTATGGCAAATATCGTTGACCGCGTTGTAGTAAACGACAAAATCCGGTTCGAGCGCGAGGTAATCCGCCGAACGCATCCATTCCTTGAGCGAATTCATGCCCGACAACCCGCAATTGACGACTTCGACGCGATCCCCGAATTCCCGCCGGAGTTTGCGTTCGAGGAGATTGGGATAGGTCATGGCGTTCGTGTCGCCCTCTTCCGTCGTGGAACCGCCCACGCACACAATCCGAAACAATCCCTTGGGCTTGGGCACGATCACGTCGTCGTCGCGGAAGCCGAAATTGTTGGTCCGGTATCGGCCGTCCGGACTCGACACCTGTTTTTTGCAGGTGAGAAACGGAATCTCCCAGATGGATTCGGGTGGAACGGGCGGCGCGTTTTTCGGCGGATTGTCCACAAACACCATCATGCGCGACGGATCCTTGTCAAGAGACAAAAACACCGTCATCGAAATCGTGGACAGATGAATCAACGCCGGCTGCCCGGTTTCGATTGCCTGGACAAAATGCGGTCGAAGTTCATCCGACGCCGCCGGCCCCAACACGGTTGCCAGCGTCTGAACGGGCGGGGGTTCACGTCCCACCTCGCCCGGCAGGCAAAGAAATTTCGGATAACGGCCGGCGATCCGGCCGTCCCGCTCGCAAATCAACACCACGACCTGATACAGGGCCGCGAACCGTTCGCGTTGGGGATCCTCAATTTCGGAAAAGAATACGGCGCGTCGGATACGATCATCCCGATTGTCGGGCACAAAGGCGTCGGACAGCGTTTCGGCAGCCGGCGCGGAGGCGGCCGCCCGAGCTTCTTCAGAAAGGGTCCATGCTTGGGCTGGAGGCAATGAAACAGGCCAAGGCGTCCCATCCCTCCACGAACGAATATACGGATTTGTCCGATCAATACGCCATACTTGTATGCGAAAAATGGTTTCCGCAAACAATACGAAAACAATCCCCCAAATAAATAGCAACAGGCCGAAATAAAGCCATTTCACATATCGGTTTCCCCCGGATTGTGAAGAGTGAGTCATTATTCGTTTCGTCCGGAATCCCGGCGGAGCCGGTCCACCAAGGGAGCGGGCAGAGGGCCATACATGGCGCGGAGACGTTTCAACTCGGCCCATGCCGCGTCATAATCCTTGCGTTCAATCAGCGCTGCCACGAAGGGACCGATCACCTCCTTCAACTCGGGCTTCAGCTCGAACGCCTTCCGGAATGACACCTTGGCGCCCATGTCGTCGTTTTTAGCCAACAAGACCACGCCGATGTTGAGGTAGGCGTTTGGATCTCCCGGCGGGGGGCCAATCGCCTCGCGGAACGAGGCCAGCGCGCCGTTCAGATCGTTGGCCTGCAATTGTTCCTCCCCGCGTTTCAGGGCGGCCTTCGCGTCGCCGGAGGATTCCGGACGGGGCGGCGTTTCCCCGATGTCCGGCGCGGGTTCGGCAGGAATGGATGCGGTATTGGCCACGGTTTGTTGTTCGTCTGAAGGCGGCGGCTCGGGCGGCGGCGCATCCATGAGGGCCATGGCGTCGCGCAGGGCGTCGCGCGGCCGCGCATCGCCCGGATCGTATTCGATGGCCTTTTGGAACGCCATGATGGCTTTTTCATAGTCGCGCTTGCCCATGTAAACCTTGCCGAGGCAGGTATAAGCCCATCCGTACTTCGGGTCCATGGCGAGGGCGCGCCCAATCGCCGCCGCCGCGCCTTCATAATCGCCCTTTTCCGTCAACAGCGTGCCGATATTGACATGGGACCACAAATAATCCGTCGCGTTCAGTTCGACAGCCTTGGAAAAGGCGGCCAAGGCGTTGTCCGCATCGCCCATGTCCTTGTAGGCCATGCCCATATAGGAATAGGCCCTCGAATAATCGGGCTGAATTTCGACGGCTTTGCGCGCGGCGGCAATCGCCGTTTCATAATCCCTGACGCGCCAGAATTCCATGGCCAAGTCGCCGAATTCCACCGGCGCCTGTTCCGGTAGTTTTGGCGTGCTGGAACGCGGCGCGGGTTTGCCGTCCACTTTATAGATCAGCACATGCTGGATCCCGGGAAATTCCGTCATCGTAAAGGAGAGTCCCCGGGCAGTCAATTCACGGTCCAGATCCGTCCAGGGTCCCTGTGAAAAATAATACGTTTCATAGGCAATCCAGACGGAAGGCGGCCCATCGCCGGGTGTTTTCGGCGGACGATCGAGCGCGAGATAGAACGCCGCCTGTTCGGCAAGGACCTCCGGCGTTTTCGCATAGGACAACACATTGCCGATGGGCCCCAGGTTGTAGGCAAAGACCCGTTTCCACATCCAATCCTGCACAAGCAGCAGATCGTCGGCCTTGACGCCCGCTCGAATGTGGTTTCCCGCGGCAAGCCACGAGGTTCGCTGCGGATCGCCGATGACCAGAAAGATCTGGTAAACATAAAGCACGACCAGCGCGGCCACGGCGCCGGCGCGGACCGGCCGCCATCGAATCGAGGCGACGGCCATGCCAACCAATAAATACGCGCCGAGAGAACAGTATGTCGTGTATCGCGGAAAGATGACGGGCCGCCAATACACCGATGCCGTGTAGAGCACCAGCGGCGGCAGCAGCCAGAACATCGCCAGAAAACAATACCATTTCCATTCAGGCGGCTCCCCGCCGCGTTTTCGTGCATGGATCCAATCCAGCAGGCATTTGATGCCGAGTCCCAGGATCGCGACGATAAATAGCCACATGGCCGCGCGCCCCACCTTCCATTTGTATCCGGCGAGTGCGCGCGCATACGGTGGTTGCAAAATCCACTCGAACGCGGTGGGTGTTCCGCGCAATTGATAGGTCATGCCGATAAAATCGTCGGCGAACAGATCGCCGATGAACTCCTGCCGCGTCGGCACCTTCTGCCATTCGGACGTTTCCTCGGCGGACCAGAATTTGATGGTCGTCAGAAACAGCAGGAACGGAATGGCGATCAGGACATGGCAGGCCATCCACAGGCAAAGAGGCTTGAATTTACGCGCGTGGAAGAGGAGGAAAAACAGACCCTCGATCGCGGGGACCATGGCGCCAAAGGTATGAGTCCACACGATCAGCACGTTCACGGCCAGATGCGAAATCCACCAGCGCTTTCCGCCATCGCGCAACAACCGAAAAAAAGTATAGGCCGACGCAAGCGCGAAAAGCGTCAAATGCACGTACATGTGGATTTCCTGCGCAAAATGGCGATGAATGGGCGACAGGGTCACCAGCAACGCGGCAACAAGCCCGGCTGCAGGACTGTGCAAGGCGCGCCCAAAAACATAGATGAGCGGAACGATGAGCAGGCCGAAGAAGACGGACAACATCCGCTGGCTCGACGGCGACCGGCTCACAAGGCGGTTCCAGAAATATTCGATTGTGTCGTAAACAGGCATGGTGGCCGGATCGATTTCGTGATTGGTTTTCAGGAATTCGAACCAACTTTGGGCGGGACGATGGAACACCTGTTGCTGCCAGCGTTCATAAAAGGGCGATTGCGTATAGGCATCCGGCGCATTCAAAAAGACAAGGCTCGTGAATTCGTCGAACCATACCGATTCGCGTTCGATGCCGTATAGCCGCAACGCGGCAGCCAGAACCACCAGGGCCGCAAGGGCCACGCCATGCCGATAGTTATTTTTCACGTTGTGTTGTCCATCTTGAAAAAACGGTTTATCTCATCTTAGTGGCCGCTTCCCGCTCATGTCAAAGGTTCCCAATCCCCCGGTCAATCCATGCCGAGAATCGGCGCGCAATTTGCGCGGCGGCGCGGCCGCGTGCTAGGATACCCTCCTGTTTTCAACCACACAGGGGTTTCGATGCAGTCAAGGCCAGGGTGTTCGCCTGTTGCGAATCGGCCGGAGAAGCCCCAAGGCACAACCCTGAAGGAGAAGGAACGATGGCAGTAGTAACCATGCGGCAACTGCTGGAAGCCGGGATTCATTTCGGGCACCAGCGCCGTCGCTGGAATCCGAAAATGGCGCGGTTCATCTTCGGCCAGCGAAACGGCATTTACATCATTGATTTGCAGAAAACCCTGCGCCAACTTACGAAGGCGTACGTGTGCGTGCGGGACATTGTCGCGGACGGCGGCAACATCCTGTTCGTCGGCACGAAGAAACAGGCGCAGGAAGCGGTCGCCCGCGAAGCGCAACGCTGCGGAATGTACTACGTGAACAACCGCTGGCTCGGCGGCACTCTGACCAATTGGGAAACCATCCGGCAGAGCATCCGGAATCTCGAGAATCTGGAAGAGATGTCGGCCACGGGCAAACTCGACGAGATGTTCACCAAGAAGGAAGCCATACAGAAGCGGAAATTGGCCGAAAAAATCAATAAAAACCTTTGCGGCATCAAGAAAATGCCGGGCATTCCGCAGGCGATGTTTGTCATTGACGCAAAGAAGGAAGCAATCGCGGTGCGCGAAGCCGAACGGTGCGGCATTCCGTGCATCGGCATCGTGGATACCAACTGCGATCCGGACATGGTTCCGATACCGATCCCCGGCAATGACGATGCCATTCGCGCCGTAAGCCTGTTCTGTTCGGTCATTGCCGACGCGGTGCTTGAAGGCCGCATGCGGGCCGACAAGGTCTTTGCGGAACGCGAAGCGGAACAGAAGCGTCAACGCGAAGCCCGCGCGGCGGAAAAGCAGGCCGCCACGGAAGCGGAACGCGCCGAAGAGTCGTACGCAAACGAAGAAGACGAGAAGGAGTAGGGAACGTCATGGCATTCACGGCAAAAGACGTGGTAACCCTCCGCGAGATGACAAACGCGGGGATGATGGATTGCAAAAAAGCGTTGAACGAAACAAACGGCGACATGGACGCCGCGGTCAAATGGCTGCGCGAACACGGCATGGCGCAGTCCTCGAAGCGTGCCGCCCGCGTGGCCAGCCAAGGCATGGTCGCCTCGTATATTCACATGGGCGGAAAAATCGGCGTGTTGGTCGAGGTCAACTGCGAGACGGATTTCGCCGCGCGATCCGAACCGTTCCAGGCATTCTGCAAGGATATCTGCCTGCAGGTTTGTTCGGCCTCGCCCCGGTGGGTCGCCCGTGAAGACGTGCCCGCCGCCGAAATCGCCGCCGAAAAAGAGATTTACATGATTCGCGCCCGCGAAACGGGCAAACCCGAAAAGGTTTTGGATAAAATCGCAGACGGCATGCTCAACAAATGGTACAAGGAAGTGTGCCTCATGGAACAACCCTTCGTGAAGAATCCCGATCAGACCATCGAGCAGCTCACGAAGGAACTCAGCGGACGCATCGGCGAAAAAATAGACATTCGCCGCTTCGTGCGGTTCCAACTCGGCGAAGGCATCGAAAAGAAAGAATCGAACCTTGCCGATGAGGTGGCCCAGGCCATCGCGGAAGCCAAGGGAAACTGAATCGTGTCCACCCCGAAGTACAGACGGATCCTGCTCAAACTCAGCGGAGAAGCGCTGCAAGGGTCCACTTCGGGCGGAATTGATTTCGCCACGCTGAACACATTCGCGGATGAAGTGGCAGACGCCCGCGCGATGGGCGTTGAAATCGGACTGGTCGTCGGAGGCGGCAACATTTATCGCGGCGTGAACGGCGCGGATACAGGTGTTGACCGCCCCACCGGCGATTACATGGGCATGCTGGCAACCGTCATCAATGCGCTGGCGATACAAGCCGTGCTGGAGAAGCGCGGCGTTCCCACGCGCGTCATGACGGCCATCGAGATGCGACCCGTCGCCGAGCCGTATATACGGCGTCGCGCGGTGCGCCACCTCGAAAAGGGGCGCATTGTCATCTTCGGCGCGGGCACCGGCAATCCCTTCTTCACGACGGACAGCGCCGCCGCGCTGCGGGCGAGTGAAATCGGCGCGCAAATCCTTTTCAAGGCGACCAAGGTGGACGGCGTTTACAACTCGGACCCGGTCACCAATCCCGCGGCAACAAAATTCGACTCTTTGTCGTATTCCGAAGTGCTTGCAAAGAATCTGCGCGTGATGGACGCCGCCGCGATTTCGCTGTGCCGCGACAACGCCATTCCGATTCTGGTATTCAACCTGCGACGCCCCGGCAGCATCATCGAAGCCCTCCGGGGCGCTTCCATCGGAACCATCGTCGAGGGGAACTGAAGACACGAACCATCCGCCCGACACGCGGATTCCATAATAAGGAGATAGGTCCATGTCGAAAGCGCTTGAAAAAGAAGCCCGCGAAAAGATGCAAAAAAGCCTGGACGCCTTCAAGATGGAGTTGACGCATATCCGAACCGGCCGCGCCTCCATCGGGCTGGTTGACAGCATCGAGGTGGATGCCTACGGCTCAAAGATGAAACTCAGTCAAGTCGGCACGGTCACGGCGCCCGAACCCCGGCTGCTCGTTATAGCCCCTTGGGATAAAACACAACTCCATGCCATCGAAAAGGCCATCCTGGCGTCCCCCCTGAACCTCACGCCCAGCAACGACGGCCGGGTCATTCGCATCCCATTCCCGCCGCTGACCGAGGAACGGCGCAAAGATCTCGTGAAACTCGTCGGCAAAATGGCGGAGGAAGCGCGCATCGCCGTGCGCAACACGCGGAGGCATGTCGTTGACACGGCGAAGAAAATGCAAAAGGACGGGGAACTACCCGAAGACGAAGCCCATAAACTGACCGCCGACATCCAGAAGATTACCGACGATTTCATCGCCAAGGTGGACGAGGCGTTCAAGGCCAAAGAAGCGGAAATCATGGAAGTCTGACGCCTTCGCGCGCCGGATTCCCGGAAAGCAGAGCACTCCATGCGACGCATGCCCAAGGCGGAACTGGACCTGGCGCGGCTGCCACGCCATATTGCCATCATCATGGATGGAAATGGACGTTGGGCCGAACGCCACGGCGTAAGCCATGAAGAAGGCCACGAGGCGGGCGCCAAAAGCGTGCGGGCGGTCATCGAGGGATGCCGTGAAATCGGTATTGAAACCCTGTCGTTGTACGCGTTTTCCACGGAAAACTGGAAGCGTTCCGATCGCGAGGTGAACGCCCTGTTCACCCTCCTTAGCAAATACGTCCACCTGGAAATCGAAAACATCCACAAGGAAGACATCCGCGTCACGATTATGGGACGCCGCGAAGGTCTCAGTGATCGCGTCCTTCAGGATCTCGACCATTGCATGAACCTGACCCGAAACAACAAGGCGATGACCGTCAACGTCGCGTTGAATTACGGGGGCCGTGGCGAAATTGTGGATGCGGCCAAGGCCTTTGCCGCCGACGTGGCGGCGGGCAAGGTCCCCCCGGACCAACTGGACGAGGCCGGCTTCGCGCGCTATCTGTACGTGCCGGATCTGCCGGAACTTGATCTGCTCATTCGGACCAGCGGCGAAATGCGCGTCAGCAATTTCATGCTTTGGCAATTGTCCTACGCGGAAATCGTGCCCATGCGCGTGTTGTGGCCCGACTTCCGCAAACGCCACCTGCGCGAGGCCATTGCGCAATACCAGGCGCGCCAACGGCGCTTCGGCGGACGCTGAATGGGTGACAACGCGCTAAAAACCCGTCTGTTGACGGCCGTGGCCATTCTGGGCGTCCTGCTTTCCCTGATTTGGGCGCCGATTCTGGAATTCTTCTTCGCGATCTTCATTACGGGCCTCGCGGCCTACGGCCTGCGCGAATATCACCGCATGGTCGAGAACCGCCAAATCGAAACCGAGACCGTCGGCGGCATCCTCATCGGCGCCGCCGTGACGTTCAGCGGATACTTCCATCACCACGAAACCCTCGCGCTCGCGCTCTACGGCGGCTGCGCGGCCGTGGCGTTGCTGCACATGGCGCGCGGCCGGTTTTCGCTGGCGGGTTTCGCCTGCTCGATTTTCGGCGTCGTGTACATCGGCTGGTTCGGCGGGCACATGCTGTTGCTTCGCGGCATTCCGCAATATGGCGCGGGACTGGTGACAATGACCATCGCCGCCGTTGCCTTGACCGACGGCGCCGCCTATCTGGTCGGCTCCGTCATCGGAAAACACCGCCTGGCGCCCGTGTTGAGTCCCAAGAAATCGTGGGAAGGCGCGATTGGCGGATTCATGGCGGCGATCATCGGCATGGGCGTAATCTATCTTCTGGCCAACGTCGCGGGCTGGCAGGCGTTTCCCGCATGGTCGCTCAAGCGCTATTGCTTCATCGGCGCGATGCTGTCCGTTGCGGGACAAATCGGCGATCTCGCCGAATCCACCCTCAAACGTTCGGCCGGCGTCAAGGATTCCGGCACATTCTTCCCCGGCCACGGCGGGGTGCTTGATCGGGCGGACAGTTACCTGTTCGCAACACCTTTGGCCTATTACCTCGTTGCGCCGCTGTTTCATTCCTAAAAGAAGGGAATTCGCATGTACGAACTGGAAATCAGCCGTTTGAAGGAATACCAAGAACGGTTGCAGGAATTACGCAAGTGTCTGAATGTCGAAGGCGCCAGGACCCAGATTGTCTCCATCGAACATCAGATGGCCGCCGCCGGATTTTGGGACGACCCCGATACCGCCCAGAAGGCCCTTCAAAAACTGAAGACGCTCAAAGCGTCCATCAGCGCCCCGGACGATCTACACAAGGAACTGGAAGATGCCTTGGCCTTTGCCGAACTGGCCCGGGAAGAAGCCGACGAGTCGCTGGCCCCGGAAATCCTCAGCCACACAAACATGATCGAAGAAAGGTTAAAACTTCTCGAATTGAACAGCCTGTTTACGGATCCCCGCGATGCCAAAAATGTCATCTTGAGCATTCATCCCGGGGCGGGCGGAACGGAATCGTGCGACTGGGCGGAAATGCTGTTCCGCATGATTATGCGTTTCTGTGAACGGCGTGAATACGTGACCGAAGTCGTGGATTACCTGCCCGGCGAAGAGGCCGGACTCAAGAGCGCCACAATTACAATCGCCGGACCCTTCGCATACGGCAATCTGCGGTCGGAGGCGGGAGTCCACCGACTCGTGCGAATTTCACCGTTCGACGCCGCCAAACGCCGCCACACGTCGTTCGTCGCCATTGAAGTCCTAACGGAAGTGGACGAAAACATTGAAATCGAAATACGCGAGGAAGACCTCAAGATGGACGTGTTCCGTTCAAGCGGCGCGGGCGGACAAAAGGTCAACAAGACCAGTTCCGCGGTGCGCCTGACGCATCTGCCGACGGGGATTGTTGTCGCGTGCCAGATCGAGCGGTCACAACATCGCAACCGCGCAACGGCTCTCCAGTTCCTGAAGGCCAAATTGTACGATCGCGAACTCAAACGACAGGAGTCGGAACTGGCCGCGCAACGCGACGGCCAGCAGGACGTGGCATGGGGAAGCCAGATCCGCAGCTACGTGCTGCATCCGTACCAGATGATCAAAGACCACCGGACAGGCGTCGAAACCAGTAATGTTGACCGCGTCCTCGATGGCGATCTCGACATGTTCATCGAAGGCTATCTCAAATGGGATCTACACCGGAAAAGCAGACCGGGAAAGACAGGCGACTAAAGGCGTCGGCAACCCGGAATTGCGGCCAACGTCCACGGCTGGCGCGGATTGGCGCAGATGAATAAATAATTTGTGGTTGTTTCAATAAAATCGTTACCTGAGATTACCGAATTTCCAGACATTGTTTGAGTCTGCAATCGGCTTTTCCCGGTTGAATGAGTTATGGAATTGCATTGAAGCGTTGATCGTGGAGTCCCGACATGGAAGAAGCATGAATGGGTGGGACAGGCTGTCCAGCCTGTCCGTCCACGGACACGGCGTGGCATCGGAAAGACAGACTGGACAGTTTGTCCTACGTTTTCCGCGCAAAAGACGCCACGTGCGCGTTCAGAGCCATAATTCGTGACTTTCGAGAAAGTTACAAAGTATTGTCATTCAACCCTTCATCCTAAAAAGGAGTGATTTTTTTCATGAACGACGAAGCGCATCACTCGACCGAACAGGACTTGATTAAGCACCGGCTAAACAAACTGGAACGCATCCGTGGACGCGGCGACGAGCCGTTCAAGTACACGTTTGCGCGTTCCTGCATGATCGCCGAAGCGCGCGCGAAGTATGAGGCCGCGGAAGCCGAAGGGCTGGCGCATGACGCTAACGATATATCGGTTGCGCTGGCGGGGCGCATGACGGCGTTTCGCAGCCACGGCAAGAGCAGCTTTGCCGACCTGCGCGACGAATCCGGACGGATTCAGATCTATCTCAACCAGAAAGCATTAGGCGAAGAGGCGTATGCCGCATTGGATGATCTCGACTTGGGCGATTTCATCGGCGTCCACGGAAAGGTCAAGCGCACACGAACGGGCGAAATCACGGTTTTTGCCGAATCCTATACGATCCTTACGAAGTCGTTGCGCGCGTTGCCGGAAAAGTACCACGGCCTGACGGACATCGAGACGCGCTACCGCCAGCGGTATCTCGACATGGTGTCGAATCCCGAAGTGCTCGACGTGTTCCGCAAACGAATCGGCGTCGTTTCGCATTTGCGCGAATGGCTCACGGCGCGCGGCTTCCTCGAAGTCGAGACGCCCATGCTGCACCCGATTGCCGGCGGCGCCACGGCGCGCCCCTTCATCACCCATCACAACACCTACGACCGCGATCTTTACCTTCGCATCGCGCCGGAACTGTACCTCAAGCGACTGATCGTCGGCGGTTTCGAGCGCGTGTTCGAGATCAATCGCAACTTCCGCAACGAGGGCGTGGACACACGGCACAACCCCGAATTCACGATGATGGAGTTGTACGAGGCCTACCAAGACTACCTTGGCCTGATGGAAGAAACCGAGGAAATGCTGGTTTCCGTCATCGAGAACGTGACGGGCGGATTGTCGTTCGAATACCTGGGCGAAACCATCAACGCACAACGCCCGTGGAAACGTCTCACGCTGCTCGGCGCGATCCGCGAGTTCGCCGGCATTGATCTCGAAAAGACCCGCGACCGCGACGAAGCCGCGGCCATGGCTAAGAGCATAGGCGTTGAGGTTGATTCAACGATGGGCTACGGCAAAATCGTGGACGCCGTCATGAGCGAGAAGGTCCAGCCGAACCTCGTCCAGCCAACCTTCCTTTACGACTATCCGATCGAGATTTCGCCGCTGGCCAAACGCCATCGCAACAATCCGATGCTTACCGAGCGATACCAGGTCTTCATCGGGCGGCTGGAACTGTGCAATGCGTTTTCCGAGTTGAACGACCCGATTGACCAGCGGGAACGCTTCATGGAACAACTCAAGTTGCGCGAACGCGGCGACGACGAAGCGCAACGGCTCGACGAGGATTTCATCACCGCCCTCGAAGTCGGCATGCCGCCAACCGCCGGCCTCGGCGTCGGCATTGATCGCCTCGCAATGCTCCTCACCAACTCCCCAAGTATCCGCGACGTGATCCTGTTTCCGCAGTTGCGCGTTATCTGAAGCGAAGGAATGCGCTTCGGCAAAAAGTGGCATCTCCCCCACTCCGCCGTGATAGACTCGGCGCACATGGAGTACACCGCCAATGGGAGACCACGAACGTCATAACCCGATCATTCCGCCGGAAGGAATGGATAAGGGCGAATTGCTGGAACGCTTGCGCGCCATGGCGGGCGATGACGTCCGATGGCGCGAACATCGCGTGTTTGCGCTCGTTTACGACCTGTCGCCGGAACATTTGGATTTTTTACAGGAAGCCTACGGCCTCTTCTTCGCGACCAACGCCCTGAATCCGATGGCGTTCAAAAGTCTGCGAATCATGGAGCACGAGGTCGTTTCCATGACCGCGAATCTTCTTCACGGCGGCGCGAATGCCGCCGGCGTGATGACCTCGGGCGGAACGGAAAGCCTGCTGTTGCCGGTGCTGGCGTACCGGCAGCGCGCGCGGGCGCGGCGGCCCTGGATTCGCCGCCCCGAAATCCTCGTTCCCGATTCCGCGCATCCCGCCCTCATGAAAGCCGGCGAATATTTCGACGTCCGAATCGTCCGCACGCCGCTTATGCCGGATTTCCGTGTGGATGTGGACGCCATGCGGCGCCGCATCACGTCGAACACGATCGCGATCGTCGGTTCCGCGCCGTGTTATCCCTACGGCGTCATCGATCCGATCGAAGCATTGGCGGATCTCGCGCGCGAACACGGGATAGGCTTGCATGTGGACGCCTGCCTGGGCGGTTTTCTTTTACCATGGGTTGAACGCGCAGGGCATCCGCTTCCGCTGTGGGATTTCCGGGTTCCGGGCGTCACTTCGATTTCCGCCGATGTCCATAAATACGGATACGCGGCGAAAGGCGCATCAGTCATCGTCTACCGCTCGATGGATCTGTTGCGTCATCAGTTTTTCGCGGATGCGGATTGGTGCGGCGGCGTGTACGCGTCCACCTCGCTGCCGGGCACGCGGCCCGGCGGCGCGATTGCGGCGGCATGGGCCTCGCTGATGGCCATCGGGGAAAACGGATTCAAGGACAACGCCCGCCGCATGCTCGCCGTCACCGAACGATTCAAGGAAGGCGTCCAAGGCATTCCGCCGCTCGAAATTTTGGGCCATCCGCCGGTGGGCGTCATGGCCATCGGATCGCATGATCGGAAAATCGGCGCCTTTGCCGTGGCCGATTTTCTCGGCGATCGCGGCTGGCATGTAGACCGGCTACAGCGGCCCGAAAGCATCCATCTCATCCTGAATCCGGGCCACGCGCACATCGCGGAGGACTATTTCAACGATTTGCAGGCGGCGGTCGAATACGTGCGGACGCATCCCGACTCCTCGCTCGAAGGCAGCGCCCCGATGTACGGGCTTGTGGCCAAGGCGCCCATGCGTCGGATGGTCAAGCGCAATGTCCTCCAAGTGCTCGAACGCCTGCATACGAACGACGCTTACACAGACAACGCGACGCACCTCCCCGCCCCCTTGCTGGGCCTGATGCGCCTGCGCGCACGCGTTGCGCGGCTACTGGGCCGTTAGAAAGGATCGCCGCATTGGAAGGCCTCCTTGTCGCGTTTGCGTTCGCGCTCGGCGGATTCGTGCAGACAATCGCCGGGTTCGGCTCGGCGCTTGTGGCGATTCCCCTGGCGACACTCGTTATCAACGTCCGCACGGCGGCTCCGGCCCAAGCGCTTATGGGCTTCGTGGTCACCCTGTCCGTATTGCAACAGAATTGGCGCGGCCTGCGATGGCGCGAAGCGGGGCGCCTGATTGCGGGATCCCTTTTGGGCGTTCCGCTGGGCGCGATCGTGCTGAAATCGTTTCCATCGGGTATTGTGACCGGGTGCATGGGCATCATGCTGATCGGATACGGTCTGTGGCTTGTCCGCGCAAACCTTGACGCCGAAGAAGCATCCCGGACGCAGGAACGGGGTTGGCGCCCCGCGCTATGGGCCGCCACGGTCGGCTGGATCGCAGGTATTCTCGGCGGCGCCTACGCGACGGACGGCCCCCCCCTTATCATGTACGGCACCTACAAGCGCTGGCCGAAGGCCACCTTCAAATCCGTGCTCCAGTGCTGCTTTTTGGTAAACGGCATAAGCATGGTGGTGTGGCACGGAGCCAACGGCCTCATCACGGCCGATGTGGTCCGTGCCGGCATGTTCGCTCTGCCTGGTGCGGTAATCGGCACGATTGCAGGGCGTTACGCGGACCGTTTTATTGACCACGACCGGTTTCAACACCTGCTGCGCGCCTTGATCCTGATACTAGGCATCGTTTTGTTTGCGCAGGCTTTCCGATCTTCTTGATTATTCTTGCGGACTGTCCAGCCAAACCACCGGATTTGGCAATTTTCATTATTTTGTCAGATTGTGGGCCGCAATCCGTTCGTCGGGCTTGCTTTTGGCTTGGAGCAGACTTCGCATGGCTTCCCCTAGAACGTGCTCCGCGCCAAGGGCGCTTCCATTTTGACATGCGACAATGCCTGCGCTAAGCCGGGCCTCGGTCGGAAAATTGGGGTCGGAAAAGGTGGTGGATCCGACCTCGCGCACAATCTTGGTGGCGTATCCCACGGCATCTTCAAGCGGGGAATGGGGCAACACAGCGGCGAAAAGCGTGCCGTCATACCGCCCCAATATGTCGTAGGTGCGCGAATGGTTGCGCAGAGTCATGGCCACTTCCGCCAGCAAATCGTCAAGGGAAACAGGCCCCAGTTCCTCGTCCAGCCCACGAATTTCATCCACATCGAACACGACGCAAGACACTGGGTAATTGTACCGATGGGCCTTTTCCACTTCCTCCTGCAAGCGCTCCAACAGATACCGGCGGTTTCGAAGACCGGTCAGATAATCCGTGTAGGAATTGTCAAGAAAAAAATCATGCTGCGTGCGCAAACGGTCCTGTTGAAGTTTCCGTTGCAGGGCAGCGTCCACGCGAATCATGACCATCGGAAGATTGTAAGGCTTTGTTATATAATCTATTGCGCCAATTTGAAACCCATGGGAAACATCTTCGGGCGCGCCCTTGACCGTTACAAAAATCACCGCGATATCCGCCGTTTTGGGGTCTTCCTTCAACCGTTTGCAGACATCGTAACCACTCATTTTGGGCAGGCAGACGTCAAGCAACATCAAGTCTATTTTTTCCCGTGTACAGACTTCCAGCGCCTCTTCCCCCGTATGCACGGCAAACGCATCGTAGTTGTGCAGTTTCAAACCCTCGCACAACACCGATGCGGTCTCGTAACAATCATCCACAACGCAAACGCGTAATCTCGACACTTCGGACCCTCAACTCCAAATCCGCCTTCCGGTTCGCCTTCCCACTACAGTTTACCTCAAAATGACCTTTTTTCGCAAGTCTTCGATCAAGTCTTTGAATTGTGTGAAATATACGAGTTTCTTGTTGACATTTCAGCGTATATATGGTATGTTCTCCGCCATTCTTGCGGGCGGCTTTTTTCCCGCAATCAGACACGGAAGGCCATGGGATCGAATGAGTACGCAGGATTACAAGAATACGGTCAATCTTCCAGAAACCGCCTTCCCGATGCGCGGCGATCTCGCCAAACGGGAACCGGGCTGGCTGGAATCTTGGGACCGAATGGGGTTATACGAGCGCATTCGCGAGCAGTCCAAGGGACGTCCAAAGTTCGTGCTCCACGATGGTCCGCCCTATGCGAACGGTGAACTCCACGCCGGCACGGCCCTGAACAAGATTTTGAAGGATTTCATTGTCAAGTCGAAGCAAATGAGCGGCTTTGACGCGCCCTATGTGCCGGGTTGGGACTGCCACGGCCTGCCCATCGAATACAAGGTTCTCAGTGATTTGGGCGATGAGGCCAAATCGCTTTCGCAGGTCGAGATACGGCGGCGTTGCCGGGCTTTCGCGTTGAAATACGTGGACATTCATCGCGAGGGATTCAAGCGATTGGGTGTGCTGGGTGACTGGCCGAATCCATATTTGACGCTAAGCCGGGAGTATGTGGCCACCATCATTCGTGTGTTCGGGGAAATGTACCGGACGGGCGCGGTATCGAAAGGCCTCAAGCCCATTTATTGGTGCGCTTCATGTCAGACGGCGCTGGCCGAGGCCGAAGTCGAATACGCAAATCATCGGTCGCCATCCATCTATGTAAAGTTTCCGGCGGTCGCGCCCGTTCCCGGCCTCGACGGTCCCGTGTCCTATGTCATCTGGACCACAACCCCTTGGACGCTTCCGGCGAATCTTGCCATTTGCCTGCATCCCGATTTCGAGTACAGCGCGGTGCGCGCCGGGGATGAAACGCTCATCATGGCGACGTTCCTGGCGCCGGCGGCGCTGGCGGACTGCGGCATCGAGACTTTCGAGACCCTCCGCAAATTCGACGGCAGGGACTTGGAAAATTTGACGTACCGGCACGTGATGTTCCCCGACCGGATCTGTCCGATTATCCTGGGCGATCATGTGACGCTCGATGCGGGGACGGGCTGCGTCCATACCGCGCCGGGGCACGGCCAAGAAGACTATGTCGTCGGCGCGCGTTACGGAATCCCGCCGCTGTCGCCGGTGGACGGCGCGGGAATGTTCACCGCCGAGGCGGGTCCCTATGAGGGATTGAACGTATTCGATGCCAACGCGCGGATCGTTTCCGACTTGCAAGCGTCGGGCGCATTGATGAAGACCGCGTCCATCGATCACAGTTACGCGCATTGCTGGCGGTGCGCGAATCCGGTCATTTATCGCGCGACGCCCCAATGGTTCATTCTGATCGATCACGACAACCTAAGGCAGAGGCTCATCGAAGCCATTGACAAGGTGGAATGGGTGCCGGCTTGGGGCAAGGAACGCATTCGCTCGATGGTCGCGCAACGTCCGGACTGGTGCGTCAGCCGCCAGCGGGCATGGGGCGTGCCGATTCCGGTCTTCTATTGCGAGGCATGCGACGAGGTCTATGCCACGCCGGACAGTTTCGCCAAGATCGAGGCGCTGGCCATGTCGGCGGACGATGGCATTGATCGGTGGTTCGACCGCGAGGCCGCCGAATTGATGCCGGACGGCGCGAAATGCGCCCAGTGCGGCGGCACGCGCTTCCGCAAGGAAACCGATATCCTCGACGTGTGGTTCGATTCCGGCGTGAGCAACCGCGCCGTTTGCGAAAACCGCCCCGATCTGGGTTGGCCGGTGGACATGTATCTCGAAGGCAGCGACCAGCACCGCGGCTGGTTCCAGTCCTCGATTATTCCGGCGGTGGCTGTCAAGGGCGAGCCGCCGTACCGTTCCGTCGTCACCCACGGGTATGTCGTGGACGGCGACGGCAAGAAAATGTCCAAGAAACTGGGCAACACAATGCAGTTGACGGATCTGGTCGGCAAGCTCGGCGCGGACATCGTGCGGCTGTGGGTGGCGAGCGAGGATTACCAGCAGGATATCCGCATCTCGAACGAGATTCTGACACGGCTGCAGGACGCCTATCGTCGCATCCGCAACACGTTCCGCTACATGTTGGCGAACCTGTATGATTTCGGTGCGGAGGACGCCGTGCCGCTTGAACAGTTGGAAGAAGTGGATCGTTGGGCGTTGCACCGGATGCAGTTGTTGCGCGCACGCGTAATCAGGGGATACGAAACCTATGAATTCCACGGGGTTTACCATGCCGTGCATAATTTTTGCGCCGTGGACCTGAGCGCATTCTATTTCGATATTCTCAAGGATCGCCTGTACACGTTCGCGGCCAAGTCGCGCGAACGGCGAGCGGCGCAGACGGCGTTGGCGGACCTGCTCGTTGACCTTCTCAAACTGTTCGCGCCCGTGTTGCCCTATACCTGTGAAGAGGCGTGGCAGCACGTGCCGGCCCATCTCAAAACCACCGACAGCATTCATCTGGAACTCTTCCCGCCGGAAAAACCGCAGCATCTCTTCTCCGGAGAGGCCATCGCCAACTGGGACCGTTTGCTGCGCCTTCGCGCCGTCGTGTCGAAGGAACTTGAGGAGAAGCGCCGGCAGAATCTCATCGGGTCATCTCTTGAGGCTTCCGTGACGTTGTACCCCGGCGATACGCAAACCGAGTCGCTTCTGCGGACCTATGCGGCGCAGTTGCCGTGGGTTTTCATCGTCTCGGCCTGCACAGTAATGCCGGTATCCGATGAAGCGGCCCGGACCGAGGAACGTCTTCTGGCCGTTGCCGAAAAAGCGAAGGGCGCCAAATGCGTCCGTTGCTGGAATTACCGTGAATCGGTGGGCGCCGATGCCGCGCATCCGTCATTGTGCAATCGTTGTGTCGTGCAATTGGGAGAACGATAGGCATGAACAAAAAAGAAGCCAAGAAGTTCGAAAAGTTGTTGCTGGATGATTTGGGTCGCCTAAGCGAGGGCATCCGCAAAATCGAGGAAAGCGCGCTGCACGAATCGGTGCGCGAAACCACCGGCGACCTTTACAGTTACGCGGAAACCGGCACGGACAACTTTGAGCGCGAAACCGCGCTCAACATCGCCACAGGCGAGTCAGAACGCCTCCGTGACGTGACCGACGCGCTCAAGCGCATCGCAAACGGAACGTATGGCGTGTGCGAAGGCTGCGAGGAACAGATTCCCAAGAAACGCCTCGAAGTTTTTCCGGCGGCGCGTTATTGCATCAAGTGCAAGTCGAAACTGGAAAAGGAAGGGACGCTCTAGCCCCGCTTTTCATGAGCCCGAGAAAGAATCAAATCCTTTGGATTTTAACGGTTTTTCTTCTTGTCGTGGTGGTTGACCAGACGACGAAAGCCCTGATTATCGCGTATTATCCCGAAGAAAAAATTCTCCGGATCGGCCCCGAACCGGAATTTTTCCGCATCAGCCACCAGCGCAATCCGGGACTTGTAAACGGGTTGTTCCGGGAAAGTCCGGTAAAGGCGATGGTTGCGCCCATCCTAGCCATGGGCGTTCTGGCTTATCTCTCGTTGCATCTCAACCCGCGATCCAAACTGCAATCCACGGCATTTGGGCTTATCGCGGGCGGCGCCATCGGCAACATGATCGATCGCGTGCGGCTCGGATCCGTAACCGACTTTCTACAGTTTCATTTTTACTTCATCCCGTTCAATTTTCCCTGGAAATATTACCCGGCGTTCAATGTGGCCGATTCCTGCATTTGCACTGGCGTGGTTGTGCTGCTGCTAACATGGTATTTCATCGAGGAACAGCATGTTCCCGACACTGCTTAAAATCGGTCCAATCACCCTGCACTCCTACGGATTGATGATCGCGCTGGGATTTTTGGCCGCCTTATATGGCGCCCAGCGCGACGCACAAAAGCGGGGCATCAATCCGCAGACCATACAGTCAATGGCATTCTGGGCGTTGTTGGCGGGTCTCGCGGGCACCCGGTTGCTTCATATCGCCATGTTTCCGGGCGGCTACTCGTGGCGGGATCCGATCGGCTGGATAGCCATTTGGCGCGGCGGACTGGTATTCCAAGGCGCGCTGCCGGTCGCGGGCATTTACGTCTATCTGGCCTGCCGGCATCACAAAATCCCCTTCTGGCGAGTCGTGGATTGCGTGATGCCCTACATCCCGCTCGCTCACGCCCTGGGCCGGGTAGGCTGCTTTCTCAATGGTTGCTGTTACGGCGCACGAACCAATCTGCCGTGGGGTATTTGTTTTCCACGAGTGCCGTGGAGTTTTTCCGAGCCGGCGAAAGGCAGTCCCGTTTATCTGGATCACTGCCAACGTTACAGCGAATTGTCCATGACGCATGATCACTGGTCTTATCCCGTCCACCCGACCCAACTGTATGGCGTCATTGGGTTGTTGATTCTTTGCGGGATTCTTTTATTCTGGCGCAATCGGCGCCCCTTGTTCGACGGGTTCACCATGCCCGTCTACTTCATGCTGTATGCTGTGGGTCGTTTTCTTGTCGAATTTTTACGCGGAGATCACAATCCGATCGTTTTTAATGCAATCAGCCAGCAGCAATTGTTCAGCATTTTCTATTTCGCCTTTGGCGCCGGACTCCTTTGGGTATTGCATCAACACGAGAAGCGAAAAACCCCTCCCAATAGCTCGCCTGTGCGCCAGTCCAAGTAATTGCCGAAGGTTCCCGGCCGTTGCAGGGTGGAAACGGTCCCCCCCGGACCGAAAACGATTCCACAAGGCGATTCAGCACCTTAAGATCCGGTTTCTATAAAAAAACACAGTGCTGTCCAAAATCATTGCTGTCAAAAAGAATTGTAAAAAAGCATAATACCGCAAGGAGTCACGTTTTACCTCGTTATCCCGATCATTCTGTTCGATATCTGCGTGTATCTGCGTCATCTGCGGATAATCATACGATCCACAGATGACGCAGATACACGCAGATGTAAAACAGGGATGGATGTTCGGGCCAGGCGATGCCAAATTCGAATCCGCATGTCAGTGCTGTCCAAAATAAGTTTGCTCGGGGGAATTTTTTCTTCATTGCGAGAAAGAGGTGTCTTAAGAACGCTATCCCTAAAAAAACAGTTGTCTATTTGTTCAAAATGGCATTCTGCAAGCCGTGATTTGGACACAGATGAAAAAAACAACAAGAAAATCTTGTGCAATGTGTGCAACCGCTAGAAGTTCCATGGTTTAGCGAGTGCGAAAATCGCGGGGTTTTGAGTGCGATGATGATGGCGATGGCGAGCACGATGGCGAGCGCGCGCACGAAGAGCAATTGGGTTGGAGGCGGTACCCACGTCAGGTAAAAATCCACCGGCCCACCTTGTGTACGGCATCCGCACTTTGAGCGATATCCCGACATGCGACGGCCGTTTCCGAATCGTTCAGGAACCGTTTTCCCTTTCGGATTGATTGTCCAAACAGACCGGTTCTTCTTCCCATGCGCCTCGGTGGACAAGGCGGGTGATTTGAAAACCATTTTCGGACACGTCAACACGCGCGAATTCGCCGTGGGTGCCCTTTTCCTGAAACGTGCGCAGAAATGCCCCCAACGACAGATACCGGACATTCGGGTAACGTTCGTCCGTCTCGAAACTGAACCGATGGACGTGACCGCAAATATAGAGGATTTCCCTGTTGGATCGGCCCAGAACCTCGCGGAGGCGTTCGGCGTTTTCAAGACGCCGGAACGGATTCGAGTGATAGCCGCTGGTTGCATGCAGGACAGGATAGTGGGCGGCAACGACCACGCGGGGGCCGCATTCATCGAGCAATTCGGCGACCCGGTCAATTTCCAGGCGCGTAATGCGGCCGCGCGCGGAAAAATGCCGGGGAGCGACAGTCGGCACAAGCAACAGCGGCGTTCCGCCCGGCAACATGGTCAAGGCCGGATATCCCTGAACCGGAATGAACGGGGCGAAAAAATGCTCAAAACGCCGCGTGCGATATGCGCGGAACGTGTATACGTCGTGATTGCCCGGCATCAGATGCACATCCAGTCCGCGCGCATGCAGTTTTTCCACAAATTGAACGGCCATCCGGAATTCGGCGTCCAACGACGTTGAGGAAAAATCCCCCGTGAACACCACGGCGCGCACACCCGTCGCGGCGACGGCATCGGCATAGGCTTCCGCGCGTTCGAGCACGAATTCATGACGCCGGCGCATGACAACGGTGAGATTTCCCCAAAACCGCTTGTTGGCCAAGAGGAACGGGTTGAGTATCACGCGCCAGAAATGAATATCGGCGATATGCGCAAATGCGTCTTTTTTCATCCGCCCGTAATAACCTCATTCAATCGGAAATTTTCAAGGGTTATCGGGGACAACGGTATCAATCCAACCCCGCCAGCATGACTTCAGGCGTCGCCGGTCCGTCAATGACGGATAACGAGGCCGCGTCCACAACCTCATACCGCTGTTGAACGGCTTGGATCATGGATGGGGCCGCGTTGCAGAGAATCATGGGACGCGGCGCGACGAGCGCGGCGGCGGTATGCACGTCTCCAATCGCGCGAATACAAGGCATGTAGTGATGCGTTTCCCACATCGCGTCATCATTGACATCGAACCGGGCGCCGTCAATCACGACACGGCGCACATGGTCGTCAATCGCCGCCGCAAACAGGCTCCAGATTCCGCCTGCATCCAAACCGACGAGATCCACCGTGCCCGACAAATCACGGCGCGACCGCAGATAGGCGAGCGCCGTCAACACGTCCTGCACCCGGCACGCCGTATCCGTGGGCTGGAAGGTGTCGTGGAATTGGCCGGTGACGCGGGGAGGCGTATTTCGGAGAGGCGAAATATGTTCACCCAGCAGGAAGGCATCCATCGTCAGCACCGCCTTGCCCCGGGCGATCAAACCTGATACAAGCGGTCCCGGTCCCCCATTTTCCATGTTCGCAAGGGCGGCTTTGCCCTGCCCGTGAACAATCAGGACCGCATCCTGCACTTCGGGGCCATAGGCCCGATACAACAGCGCGGGCACGGCATCGCCCACCGCCCTGCGCGAGAGAATCCAACGCTCGACCACATATCCGTTTCCGCGCCGTTCCTCAAAACCCGTGCGCTCGCATTCCAGATCATTCACATCGGGAATACGCGCTCCCAGCACCCTCTTGATCGAATCGCCATATTCGGTTTTGAACGCGGCGGTTTCGCTCTTGTTTTTCGGCAGGATCGCATCCCACTTGGCCTTTGTGGACAGGATGGTTTGCGAGACGATCGCCTCGAATGAGGGCAATCCGTCCGGCAGTTTCTTGTCCGGAAACACCCGCAGATCGTCCGTATTCTCGACGGTAAACGCCGGTTCTTCGAATTTCGCGTAGCGTTCCGGTTCGTTCAGCAGCCATTTTCCGAAGAAACGGTACATCGCCTCGCGGCTTTGTTTGTTGTAATTATGATCGGAGTCAATGTGGACGTTTTCGACCCGGTCGCCCGCATCGTACAACGCGTACACGTCACGAATAGAGGGAAACTCGACGCGCGGCGTTTCGCGGGTCCAATCGCCCGTGGCGGACACCATCAACAAGGGGCGCGGCGCGGCCAAGGCGCCGATTTCCATGTTCGAGTTGTCGAAACGGATGATGGGGGCATTCTCGCACAGACAGCCGCCCTGCATGCTATGCGAAATCATGTTGACCGGCGCGGCCACCCTGATGCGCGGATCGACGGCCGTCAGCGCGAATGTCTGCGTGCCGCCGCCGGATGCGCCCGTGCAGCCGATGCGTTCCGGGTCCACATCCGGCAACGATTGCAGGAAGTCCACCGCGCGGATGCCCGACCAGAGTTGGAAGGCAAAGGGATGAATACCCCACAGTTTCCATTCGCGCTTGCCCCAGTTGTGGGCAAACTGCGCGCTGTCGTTGTAGCCGATCATGTCGTGGGAAAACGCGACCATGCCCATCCGCGCGAGGGTGATGCACCGGCCGGGAACGGATCCCCGCGCATCGTCGTTCAGACGGCCATGCTCCCAATGCCCATGAGGATTGACGACGCCGGGGAACGGCCCCGGCTTGCCCAAGGGACGATACAGATTGCCCGTCACAAGGAAGCCGGGCCGGGCCTCGAACCATACCTTTTCCACGCTGTAGTCCCCGCGTTCGATTCGGCCGAAAACGTGCGCGTTCAAAGGCGTCTTTTCCGGCAGGGGAACGAGTCCCGACGACAGCAGAATTCGCTGGCGGATTTCATGCGCGGCGGCTTCCCATTCCTCGCGCGAATGGAACACGGGCATCGTGAAAACGGTATCGGTGTGCCGTTCGCTTTGGGCACGGCGATCATGCACCGAATCGCCGGTGTTCAGGACGCGCATGTCACCCATCGCGGCGCGCGGATCAAACGTTTCCTTTTGGCTCAAGGCGATGCCCGCCACGTTCGGCGCCAATTCAAGCGCCGCCGGGCCGGTCTTCAATTCGACCGCGCCGATCGGAAACCACGCATAGATGGATTTCTTGTCCTTGTCCGCCGGACATTTTCCCTCCAAACGGCGTCCGGCGATGGTAACGCCGGTTTCCTGATTCTCCGGCGCCCAGAGCCATACCTTGTATGTTCCCGCCACGGAAACAGCGATGCCTTCCGCCGGAACGTCGCATGCATTCAACCAAATCACGCCCGATTCTCCCATGGCCGCCATCAGGGCCGCCGCCAGCGCCGTTATCATGAACCCGTTCCTCCTGTTCGATAAAAATCATACGCATCCGGTTCGCGGAAACCAATTTTGCAGGAAAGGGCGATCAGGACTCCCCGGCCCATGCGGAACGCAGTTCGCTGACTTCCAGGCGCACCACCTTGGCCCGGCCATCTCCGCGCAACGCCAGCGAGCGATTGTCCTCCGAAGGGATGACGCCCATCGGCATGTAAATCGCGCCCTCGTTTCCAAACAGTTCAATGGACGTGCGATCCACAAGCAGTTCGAGTTGAATCCGATCGTCTTCCGCCTTCAGCGGGGCCGACTTTTCCGCGCATGCAAGTTCCTGTTTGGCCACATGATGGACGACGGGAATGCCCCGTATGTCGAATGCGATTTCCGACGCGCCGCCCAGTTCGATGTCGGCGACGATATGGAAAAGTTCGCCGCTGAAACCGGCCAACAGATTCGCACCGTCCGAAATGGAACGGTCCGAAAACGTGAAGGTCTCCATGTGCAGGCGTTCAATTTCACGGACGGGACGCGCGAATAAACGCGGGCCTTCGCTCGTGCCGCGCAGGGAGAGTTCGCAGGGAAAGGTCATCATCTGATTGAAGGGCATGCCGGGAATGGCCACCGTTCCCCAGGCGATTTGAATGCGCCGCCCGTCTTCCGGCGGGATATTGTTGAACGTTTGCGATGCGTAAAAACAATTGCCCCAGTTGAAGCGCTGTTTGTAAATTTCCGTCCTGAATTCACGGCCGTCGAATTCGCCGACGCTGTATTCGCCGTTGGCGGCGTACACGACCCATTTTATGCGATCCGTGATGCCGTCCACGGCCATCGGAAAGATTTCCGGACATTCGAAGTATTCCGCGATGCGGCTTTGAAAGGTCCATTGTTTCAGGTCGGGCGACGTATAAAACGCGATCCCGTTTTTCAGGCCCTCCTGTTCGTCATAGACGGCCATGACCCATTGGCCGGTGGGGACATGCCGGATCACTTTGGGGTCGCGGCCTTGGTGCGAAACGACGGGATTGCCCTCGTAATCGGTGAACGTGCGGCCGCGGTCGTTGCTGTATGCGATGCACTCGCCGCGCCCCGTGCTCGTATATATCGCGACTATTACGTCTTCATCGCCATTCTTGAAGCCCGCCGTATTGTCCGCGTCAACAACCGCGCTGCCCGAAAAACACCAGTCGCCGTAGGACTTTGGATACAAGGCTTCCGGCAGTTCCGTCCAGTGGACAAGATCGGCGCTGACGGCGTGTCCCCAGTGCATATTGCCCCAGTTCCACCCATACGGATTATGCTGGTAATAAAGATGATACTCGCCCTTGTGATAGACGAGGCCGTTCGGATCATTGTTCCAGCCCCGGCGCGACGAAAAATGAAATTGCGGCCGCCATTTTTCGCGGTACAGGTTGTCCGCCCCGCGAATAATGTCGTCTTGGACAATCGCATCGAGGGCTTTTGAGTCCTTCGGCATGGCATCCACGTGGATCTCGATTTCATGGCCCGCGAACGGCGCCATGTCGCAGAACACCCAGAAATCCGGCTCCCCTTCGGCAAGTTCGATGTCGAATTCGCGTACAACGCGGTCCGACTGCGCCGTTTCGCCCTTGATCAGGATGCGCATCCGCCGCATTTCGGCGCCGTTTTTGACGGGAAGGTTCAGATATCGCTTTTGCAGTTTCATCCGCATGGCCAACTCCTTTACCGGCGCTTCGTCGCAAAGCATGATGTGGTCCACGTTGATATGGCCCCAGCCGCCCGTGTGGCGATCGATAATTTTCAAGACGGCCCTCTTGCCCGTAAATTCCGAGACGTCCCACGTCTGCCAAGAAAGCCGTTCGCTGCCGCCCGGCTTGTCGTTCGGGCCCGTGGCTGTTCGCACGACCGATCCGTCCACGATCAGATCCATGCAGGTTCGGGCTGGATGTTTGCCGCCACCCATCAAAAAGCACAGCAAGGGGCGCTCGATGACAAAAGGCGGAGAAGTCAACGAGCCGGTCGCGCCGTCGCCCCTGTGATAACTGTTTACCAGCCGTTTGCCCATGTACCCGCCCACGGGCATCTGGCCCGGCAAAGTCCCCTCGGCGGGTCCGGCCCCGAAGGCTTCGCCTTCGACGCGCCAATCCCCATAGGATGCGCTTTCAAAATCGGCGATAAGGATGTCTTCCCTCGGTGCGTCAACCCCGGCGGCAACCAAACACAACGCGCAAATCCCGGCTGCCATCGCCCATCCGGCTCGATTCATTTCGGATCTCCTTGCCGCACGCGCGATCGTTGAGAAGGCCCTCGTGCGGACACCGTGCATGGAACACGGACCCGGCTCAAGCCAACATCTCATCCGCCGGTCCCGGTTTCATCCGATAGTTTTCAGCGTGTAAGCACGGCTTCCCAGACCGATTTCCTCGGCGCACTGGACCTGCAGATACGGATTCTTGCCGTGAATCCGTTCAAAGAGATGATCGCCCTTGCCGAGTTTCATTGATTTCGGCAGCGAACTGGCGATGAAGTCTTCCGTCCGCACAAGGTCAAGACTGGCCTGTTCGACGGCGACAATGTCCGTCGCGGCGAGGATACCGACATCGGGCACGAGCGCGGGCGTCGAAAACCCCCAGCAGTCGCAAAACGGCGTGATGTTGAGCATCACATTGATGAACAACACGCGATTCGGCTCGAACGTGTCGAGAACGGCTTTCGTCGTCAGGGCCATGCCGCGTTGAAAATAATAGGTCCCCTTGCTGTCAATCTTGATCGCGCCCTTCGGACACGCCAATTCGCAGTGGCGGCAGTAGCGGCAATGATGATCGAAGTAGTGCAGATTGCGTGTGGCATCGAAGGTAAGCGTGCCGGGCGACGGACAGTTTTCAATGCAGGCCCGGCAGCGCGTGCACTTGGCCGGATCCCATTTGAATTGCTGGCCCTGAAGGCGGTGAATCTGGGCTCGGCTGTCGCGCGCGACGCAGCCCATCGCAAGGTTTTTGATGGCCGCGCCGAATCCGCTGTTGCCGTGCCCCTTGCCGTGGCTGAGCACGATCATCGCGTCCGCATCAACAATGTTGCCGCACAAGTGGACGCTCTTGAGCGATCGGTAGCCGATCTTGCGCTCATACGAATAGGTGTTCGCGATGCCCGCCGCGGCGATTAGCGGCGCGCCAAGGACTTCCTCGGTGTACCCACGGCCCTTGGCATGGTGCATCGCGCCGGAACCATCCGTGATGAACGGCTTGCCGCCGGCCTTCTTGACGGCTTCGACCACGATGCGAATGAACAGCGGATGGATCGTCGTGAACCCCACATCGGAGCCGACGTGGATCTTGATGGCAACCTGTTTGTCGCGGAACATCTTGTCGAGCGGATATTGCGCAAGTTGTTTTTCGAACTTTACGGGCAGCGTCGCGTGCCTCCGCAGTTCCTTCACCTTACTCGAGGCAAATGTTACAACCGAAGATTTCTTTGCGGGCATTCGATGTCTCCTCACGCACCGGCCTTGGCCTCATCCATGAGCCGGGCGAACCGGTCGAAGAGATAACGGCTGTCATGCGGGCCAGGGGACGCTTCGGGATGGTACTGGACGCTGAAAATGGGATATTCGCGGTGTTCCATGCCTTCGACGGACTGGTCGTTGAGATTCGTGTGCGTAATGCGGACCTTGTCCTGATCGATCGAATTCGGGTCCACGGCAAAACCGTGGTTTTGCGCGCTGATTTCGACCTGTCCGGTGATGTGGTTCAGGACGGGTTGGTTCCCGCCGCGATGACCAAATTTGAGTTTGTACGTCGTGCCGCCGTAGGCGTGGCCGAGGAGTTGGTGGCCCAGACAGATGCCAAAAATAGGCGTCTTTCCAAACAGCCCTTGAATCGTCGGATACAGATACGGCAATGCGGCCGGATCGCCGGGACCGTTCGAGAGGAACACGCCGTCGGGCTTCTGCGCAAGGACTTCGTCGAGACCGGTCGTGGCGGGCATGACGATGACGCGGCAACCGACGGCTTCGAGCCGCCGCATGATGTTGTACTTGATGCCGTAGTCCATGGCGACGACGCGGTACTTGCCGTCGGCGCCGGGATTCCATTCGTATGGCTCGTTGACGCTGACCGCCTTGACGTAATCGCTGCCGGACATGGGCGGCGACGCGAGCGCCTTTTGGACAAGGCTGTCATGATCGAGATCAACGGTGCTGATGACGGAACGCTGCGCGCCTTTGGTCCGCAGGAGCGTCGTAATCTTGCGCGTGTCCACGCCGTCTATCGCGACGACGTTGTGCTTCTTGAGATACTCCGGCAGCGACATCTTCGCCCGCCAGTTGCTCGGCGTCATGCAGCACTCGCGCATGACGAATCCCTCGACAAAGGGCTTGCGCGACTCGACGTCCTCGTCGTTGCAGCCATAGTTGCCGATCAGCGGATAGGTCATCGTGACAATCTGCCCGGCGTATGACGGGTCTGTCAGGATTTCCTGGTAGCCCGTCATGCTGGTGTTGAACACCAGTTCGCCGAAACTCTCGCCTTCCGCGCCAACCGCGTTGCCTTCGAACACGCTCCCGTCTTCGAGCGCCAATACCGCTTTCAAGTGTAATTCCTTCTCTTCAAGCAAGTTGATAAACCACGTTTCCGTCGCACAGGGTCGCCTTGACTTGTCCGCGCAGCGTTTCGCCCGCAAACGGCGTGTTGCGGCTCAACGAAGCAAACACCGCGGGATCCACGGTCCATTCCTTCTTGGGATCAAACACCACGATATCCGCCGGACCGCCTTCCCTCAGCATGCCGATGGGCAGGTTGAGAATGCGGGCAGGAGCGATTGTCATCAATTCGACGGCGCGTTCCAACGAGATTAAATCCGTCTCGACCAGGCCGGTGAGAACCAGGCCAAGCGCGGTTTCAAGCCCGACTATGCCAAACGGCGCGAGATGGAACTCGACGTCCTTGTCGGTGAACGTGTGGGGCGCGTGATCCGTCGCGATGCAGTCTATCGTGCCGTCGGCAATGGCGGCCCGTATGGCCGCCACGTCCGCCGCTTCGCGCAACGGGGGATTCATCTTGGCATTCGTGCTAAACGTCGTTACCGCCTCGTCCGTCAGCATCCAGTAATGCGGCGCGGTCTCGCAGGTCACGCGCACGCCGTTGGCCTTGGCGCGCCGGATAATCTCGACCCCCTCCGCCGTCGTCACATGCTGGATGTGAATCTTCGCGCCGGTCAGGGCGGCAAGCCGGATATTTCGGTCAATGCGGATCTCTTCCATCTCACGCGGCATGCCCGGCAACCCGAGGCGGGTCGAATTATAGCCTTCGTTCATGCAGCCGCCCTCCATGAGCGACGCATCCTCGCAGTGGGCCAGATACGTCAATCCGCACATGTCGGCGTATTCGAGCACGCGGCGCAGAACCCAACTGCTCGCGATGTCCGAACCGTCGTCGGTCACGGCGACCGCGCCGACATCCTTGAGTTCGCCCATCTCGGTCATTTCCTGTCCGGCGCGCTCTTTGGTGGCGCAAGCGCTCGGCCAGATCTTGACACATGCCGTCTCGCGCGCCCGGCGAATCACGAATTCGACCATGCCCGCGTTGTCTATGGGCGGAGCCGTATTCGGCATCGGAACGACGGACGTGTAACCGCCGCGCGCCGCCGCGCGGCTTCCCGACGCAATCGTCTCTTTCGATTCCTGGCCGGGCTCGCGGAAATGGACATGAATATCCACAAATCCGGGGCAAACGACACACCCGGAAGCGTCTATCGTCTTGCCGCCTTTCAGGCCCTTCCCGATGCGCTCGATCCGCGTGCCTTCAATCAGCACGTCGGCCCTCTCGGAACGGGCGGAGGCCGGATCGATTACATGTCCGTTTACGATAACGAGGCTCATGCGCCATCTCCTCCCCGGCCGCTGTTGACGAGCAGGTGCATGATGGCCATGCGCACCGCGACGCCATTCGTCACCTGTCGCAAAATGACACTGCGAGCGCTGTCGGCCACCTCCGCCGCGAGTTCGATGTCACGGTTGATGGGACCGGGGTGCATGACGAGCGCGTGCGGCGGCGCAAGCCGCAGCGACTCCTGATCGACCCGGAACAACCGGATATATTCGCGCACACTTGGAAACAGGCAGTTCTGTTGCCGCTCGAATTGGATGCGCAGCGCATAGATGACATCCGCGTCGCAGATCGCCTCGCGCAAATCGGTCGTCACCACGGCGCCCATTCGCTCGATATGCGGCGGAATCAGCGTGCGCGGACCACACAGCGTAACCTGGGCGCCGAGTTTTGTCAGACACCAGATATTGCTGCGGGCAACGCGACTGTTCGTGATGTCGCCGATGATTGCCACGCGAAGGCCGTCCAGTTGCGCCGCGGGATCCTGCCGCACGGCGCGGATGTGCTCGCGCATCGTAAACGCATCGAGCAGCGCCTGGGTCGGATGCTCGTGACGCCCATCGCCCGCGTTGACGATATGCGATGGATGCCGCTGTGCGAGAATGTGCGGCGCACCCGCGTAACTGTGGCGGATGACGACAATGTCGGTGTGCATGGCCTCGATGTTCGCCAAGGTGTCATGCAGCGTTTCGCCCTTGACCGCGCTCGACGCCGAAGCCGTAATGGACAGGGTGTCCGCGCTCAGGCGCTTGGCGGCCAGTTCGAAGGAGGTCCGGGTCCTGGTGCTGGGTTCGTAAAACCAATTGACCACCAGCCGCCCCTGCAGCAGCGGCACCTTCTTGATGCCGCTTTCGCGCGCCGATACGGCGACGAACTGCGGCGCGGTGTCCAGAATCAGCAGGATTTCTTCCCGCGACAACTCCTCGATGCCGAGAAGATCCTTACGCGTCCATTTTAATCTGGGCGCCTGTGTCACGACCCGCCCTCCCCGTCCGTCAGGGAACGCCGTTCAAGCAACACAATGTCCTGTCCGTCCATTTCCCGCAATCGGACTGAGACCCATTCGTCGGGCCTTGTGGCGACGCTCCATCCAAGGTAATCCGGCTGAATCGGCAACTCGCGCCCGCCGCGATCCACGAGACAGGCCAATTGAATGCGCGCCGGACGGCCGTAATCCATGACTTCATCGAGCGCCGCCCGGATGGTGCGTCCCGCCGCCAGCACATCGTCAACGAGAACGACCGTTTTGCCGTCAATGGGAAAGGCGAAATGCGTCGTGCCGCCGCCAATCTTGACCGTTCCCACGCCCGCCCGCAAATCGTCCCGGTAGAGCGTGGTCGCCAGCGATCCGACCGGCGGAGCCACACCTGTCATTTGATCGATCTGCGCCGCAAGACGCTCCGCCAACGGCCGCCCCCGGCTTAGAATTCCCAAAAAGGCGAGCGAGGACACGTCCTCATTCGCCGCCACGATTTCCTGGGCCATGCGGTGAATCGCGGCGGCCATGGCGATCGCCTCCATCACGACCGTCGTTTCGCACACGGGTCCGTTGTCTGAATTCATGGCCAATCCGCCGTCGTCCGGGCAAAAAAAATCCCAGCCGCATGGCTGAGAACGCTCATTTCATGGCACGCTCCACGGCGTGCGCCCGTCTTACACATGTTGGCACCCACCTTGTCGTTTCCAAGCGATAGGAATTGTATCAGCCCTTTCCGGACAAATCAAAAAACGCCACCTTGTCATCTTCATTCATCCTTGCATGCGGCTCCGCGGTCAAAGCGCCAGGTTCAGCAGGATTCCGGCGGCAAGACTCGCGGTAATCATGACGGCCATGCTCTTGGCAAGGCCGAGGAGGCCGAGTTCGCGGGCAAGAACGATGAACGTGGCGATACACGGAAAGGACATGGCGAGAACGGTCACGCTGATAATCAGTTGTTTCGGCTCGAGGTTCAGCGAACCGAGCATGCCGACGGCGATGTCCTTGCGCAGAAATCCCAGCACCAGCGCGAGCACAGCCTCCTGCGGCAATCCGAATAGCCGCATAACGACGGGACCCAAGGCATCCGCCACGATATCGAACACCCGCACGCGGTTCAGCAGGTTCACGATCAGGACGCCCAAGAGGACAAACGGCACTGCCTCCTTGAAATATTGCTGAATGCGCGTCCACATCTTGAACCCTATCGCACGGGGCGACGGCATACGGTAGGGCGGAATTTCGAGAATGAGTTCCGGACTCATGCCCTTGAGCATCGCGTTCAGAATCCAGCCCAGCACGATCCAGACGAGAAAGAGCGTGCCGTACACGCCCGCAACATACCATGCGCTGTGATGGCCTAGGATGCCCCACATCATGGCCTGGAGACTCGCGCACGGCACCGCAATCGAAACGAGCGTCGCGGCGATCCAGCGTTCGCGGGCGCTTTCGAGGACCCGCGTGGCCATGATACCCGGCACGTTGCAACCCAGCCCCAGCAGCATCGGTATGATCGCCCAGCCGTGCAGCCCCATGCGGTGCATGAGCGTGTCGAGCAGGACGGCCAGGCGCGGAAGATAACCGAAGTCTTCAAGGAGACTAAGCACCAGGTAAAAGGCCAGCACGTAGGGAAACACCATGGTCACCGCAACGTACAGGCCCGTGCTCAACAAACCGAAGGACTGGACGAAATCAATCTCGCCGCCCACGAGTGTGCCGATGAACAGTTCGTGCCAGAATCCAGAAGGATCGAGGCTTGCGCTCAGCCGCACCAGCATCGGTTTCCATAACAAATCGAAGACCGGATCGAAGATGAAAGCGATCAACCCCTCGCCAATCATGCGGATGCCGGCAAAGGCCAGGAAAAGCATGAATGCGGCGATGGGCAGGCCGGTTTCGGTGCGCACGGAAGCGTCGCTCAACAACTCGCCCAAGGTATGATGGCGGTGCGTCAACGTTTGGACTTCGCTGACGATTCGGCCCACCTCGGTCCACCGTTGCTCCTCGGTCATGACGTCATGCACGGGAGTCGGGGCGGCGGCCAGATGTTCCACCAGTTCCTTGATTCCTTCCCCTGTCACGGCCACGGTCGGCACGGCGGGAACGCCGAGGAGTTCCTGCAACTTGCGATGGTCTATTTGTATGCCCTGATGCCGGGCGTCGTCCCATACGTTCAGCGCGACGACCATCGGCAGGCGTTGTTCGAGCAGATGCAGCGTCAGGTGAAGGTTTCGCTCGAGATTCGTCGAATCCACGACATTGATGACCGCATCGGCCTCTTTGAGCATCATGACGGCAATTTCCTCGGCCTTGCAGGCCGCCTCGAGACCGTACACGCCGGGCACGTCTATGAGCAGCGCCTTTTCCGCCCCCAGCATCATGTCGCCTTGGGTGAACTCGACCGTTGTGCCCGGATAGTTGGCCGAGATCGCCCGCACGCCGGTCAGCCGGGAAAAGACGACGCTTTTTCCGACGTTTGGATTGCCCATGAGCAGAATGCGTTTCATTTCGAAATCTCGACGAGAATGTGGTGCGCGACGCCGTGTCCTATGGCCGTTTGCGACCGGCCATGCCGCACGACCACCGGGCCGCTTCCGGCCCGTCCGCTGATCTTCTCGATAAGCACGCCCGGCCGTATGCCAAGCGACTTCAGCCGATGATGAATCTGATGTCCGCCTTCGATGGCCACGACCAGCAACGGCTGGTTGTTTTTCGCCTGATCAAGGGGCACTGGCTTCTCCACGTAAACGACTCGCTTTCTATTGAAGAACAAACCTCGCGGGGCTTGTATTCTCCATGGGTCAATACGGCGGCGCGCCGAACGCGGCAATTGTACTCGCAATCACCGGAAAACTCACGCGCCAGACGCCCGGGCGTCATCCCTCAGAGCTGTTCAAGGAACTCTTCCACGCCAATACCCGCATGGGCAATCAGGGCGCGGAGCGTTCCGACGGAAAGTTCCTTGTGTTGTGGAATTGACAGATTCACGCGCACACCCGGCTTGGTCATGACGAGATGACTCCCCACTTGGCCAACCACATTCCATCCAGCGCGCTGAAAAGCCTTCGCGGCCTGGGAACCGGATATATTGTTCAAGCGCCCCATTCGTTACACGGCCACCATCCGGGGCGGCCCCGACGAGTTCACGGAAAGCGCGGCGGCGGCTTTTTGATCTTCCGCCCAGAGCCACGCCGTGATTGCTTCTCGAATATTGGCCAAGGCCTCTTCTTCCGTTCGGCCCTGTGAAACGCAGCCCGGCAGCGCCGGACATTCCACGACCAGCCATCCGTCTTCCGCTTGTTCGATTTTTACGTGAAAGATCATGGGCAAAGATCCTTTTGTCCTTCGTGCAAACCCATTATAGCATTCATGTGTTCCTTGCCGCCCGCATTCCCTTTGCGCCGAACGCAGCAATTGTACTCGCAATCGCCGGAAAACTCACGCGCCAGACGTCCGCCGGCACATTTTCCGATATCTGAATTTGCAGGCGCCCCGTGCGGCCGCCCTCTTCGAGCAGTTTCTCCGTGCAAAGACGGATGGCGTCCGGTCCCGCGAGATGGACCGATGACGGGAAATTGACGCACAACCGCATCTCCGGCCACTGCGCCACGGCCTCCGCGACGCTTGTGTCGTTGTCCGGCGGCGGCGACATCGAATCGAGGCCGCGCAAAGGCGACTCGGCAATCGCCCGCCATAACGCCTTCAGATCGCCGTCCGCATGAACGAACAGCGGCACGTCGCGTCCGGTTTCCGCGAGCAAGCCGGCCAATTCGTCGTAGGCGCGGACGCAATAGCGGCGGAAATACGTGTCGCCAATGGCGGGCGCCGTAATGTTGTCGGGAAAAACAACGTAAGGTACGGGCGCGCCTGAACGAACCGCTTCGCAAACGACGCGGAATATCCCGTGCTGAACGCGCTCGATTTCAGAAACCACTTCCTGCATCAAATCCGGCCATTCCGCCAGATGGATGCCCAGATCCGCAAGGCAGACCCATTGCACCCATAACTGCTGGTAAGGCGTTCGGGCCACCGACACATGCGGCAAGCCGTCGTCGCCGAGGTCGCGAACGACGCGATAAAGACCTTCGCAATCAAGCCGGACACGCATGTCGCGAAAATACGCCATGAGGATCCGGTAGTCGTCCGGCTCCTTGACGTAGTGGCACGCCGCCGCGGATGTGCCGTATGCCGGTTCGATCAACCGCTCTTCGTAAAGACGGCCTTCGGGCGTAATCAGCGTATTGCGAAAGCCGGGCCGCCCGTCGCGGACAATGTCCTCGCGCACGAAACGGCAGTTGGGCGTGTCGAGGGCATGAACGCACGTCCACACGAGCAGACCCATGTTCCCGCGCCCGATGACGGACCATATCGCCTCGTTCGGCGCGGCGAGTCCGCTGTATTGCACAAACGGGACGCGATCGTGAGGCCGGCCCTGCGCCAGCGCCAGCATCCGTTCCCGCATCGTCATGGCCAATTCGCTCCGATTGGTTCACGGGAAGGAATTGTACATTCCGCGGCAGGCTCATGTCGCGTTTGGGAAATTCCCTTGAATATCACCCTCCTTTGTCGTGTGCCTGATGACTGAACGACGATGGGAATTTGGAACCGGCGGAATGGTACACTTGCGCCCGTGCGGTCGAAACAGACAAAGAAAGGGTTCGACATGGCCAAGGCAGCAGGAAAACGGTTCAAAATTGCGTGTGTGGGCGCGGGGAACGTCGGCGCGTCGGTGGCGCAGTATTGCGCGGAGATGGAATTGGGGGACATCGTCCTCGTGGACGTGGTGGAAGGCCTGCCGCAGGGCAAGGCGCTGGATTTGACGCAGGCGGGTCCCATTCGCGGCTATGACGCCGTTGTGACGGGCAGCAACGATTTCGGCGCCGTGGAAGGCGCGGACGTGGTGGTTGTAACGGCGGGTCTTGCGCGAAAACCCGGCATGACGCGCCTCGATTTGCTCGCGAAAAACGGCGCCATCATCACGGATGTATGCGGCCACATTGCGCGGTGCGCGCCGGAAAGCGTCGTCATCATCGTAACGAATCCGCTCGACGTGATGACGTACGTCGCGTTGCGCAAACTCGGTTTTCCTCCGGAACGGGTGCTCGGCATGGCCGGCTGCCTCGACAGCGCGCGCCTGCGCGCGTTCGTGGCGATGGAACTGGGCGTCAGCGCGAAAAACGTGGACACGATGGTGCTCGGTTCGCATGGTGACGACATGGTGCCGCTGCCGCAATACACGACGGTTTCCGGTATTCCCATCACGCGCCTGCTGCCGCCGGACCGCGTCGAGGCGCTTGTCAAGCGCACCCGCACCGGCGGGGGCGAGATTGTGGCCCTGCTCAAGACCGGCAGCGCCTATTACGCGCCGGGCGCCAGCGCCGCGCGCATGGTGCAGAGCATCGTCCGCGACGAGCGGCAACTCCTACCCTGCGCGGCGTATCTGACCGGCCAATATGGCCTCGAAGACCTCTATATCGGCGTGCCGGTTCGCCTCGGCAAGAACGGCGTCGAGGAAATCGTCGAGTTGGAACTCTCCGAAGACGAGTTGGCCGCCCTGCACCGGTCCGCCGGGGAAGTACGCACCGGTATCAGCGGCCTCAAGGAAGTGGGCGTCTTGTAACGCAGACGCCGAGAGACCGTGGCATGCGTTTCAGGGCCGCCCGAAACCAGGTGAAACGGCCTGCTTGGCCTCATGGTTCCGCGGCGGTTGGGCGGATTCGCATTCGGGTGACGGGCTGCGATAGCCTAGGAACCGATTGGACGTGTGGAGTGGCGCCATGTTCCATCTGGAACGACTGAGACGTCTCCCGTCGAATACGGACGAGTTTGTGGAGGAAATCGCGGACGGAATTTCCGGTCTATATGGTCCGGAATCCGCCGCGTATTATCGCGTGACCGGGCCGAAAATCCTCGGTTCGGCCATTGCCCACAACGGCGTGGATGTTATCGCGGTCACGGACGGCGTCAAGGCCGCGGGCATGCTTATGTCCCATGTGCGTCATCGCACCGGTTATATCTCGTTTCTTCATGTGTTGGGCCGTTACACCGGACGTCATATCGAACGCCGGTTGATTCGGGAAAGCGTGCGCACGCTTCGGGCTCGCGAGGTTGGCGGAATCGTTTACGAAGGTATTGCGTTCGGTTCATTCGATCTGGACGGTGTTTTTTTGCCGCAGGGATTCACCGGCACGGATCGCGCGATTATGATGGCTGCCTTGCGTGACGCCGATTGGAGTCGCCATGCGCCAAAGACGCTCGAGGCGGGACCGGATTCTTTCACCGAGATCGCCCGGACCATCGTGGATGCCTACGAAGACCATCCGGAACAACGGCTGCACGTCGAGGTGCGACGCCCGGCCTTGGCAACCGATTTTCTGCGCCGGGTGGTCGCGGAGGATTACGGTTTCTTCCGGAGCGGTTATTTGCGCGTGGTCCGGAAGGATGAACGATCAGCCGGCGCCAGAACCGTTTCCGGCGTGACCGCCGGCTGCGAGGTCGCTCCCGGACATGGTTTCGTGCTTCAGGTTGCCGTCCGGCGCGACTGTCGGCGCCAAGGGATTGGAACAATGCTGGTGCGCGATTTGATGCACGCGTTCTGGCGGGCGGGCATGCGGCATGCCGCGCTTGGGGTCACGCTCGACAATCCCGCGCGCGCCTTGTATGAAGGGCTGGGATTCCGGATTGTGCGGCCCGTGCGCGTGTACACTTGGTGGCGCCCGGTGCGGAAAAAAGGCGAAGGAAACGAAAACAGATGACGGAAAACGGACCGCTTATCGAATTGCGTGACGTGCACAAGGCCTATCCGGCTGGTCCGGGACCGCTTCCCGTCTTGAAAGGCGTGGATTTCACGCTTTATGCCGGCGAGTGCGCCGCCATAACCGGACCGTCCGGATGCGGCAAGAGCACGCTGCTCAACCTGATGGGGGCGCTCGACGCGCCGACTTCCGGCCAAGTGTTGTTTCGGGGACGAAGCCTCCTGTCGCTCACGCCGATGGAGTCCGCGCAATTCCGAAACCGGGACGTGGGTTTCGTTTTTCAGGCCCACCACCTCCTGCCGCAATGCACGGCGCTTGAAAACGCGATTGTGCCCGCCCTCGTGCATAAAGACGCAAGAAACGCGCGCGAACGCGCCGAAACGCTGCTCGAACGGGTCGGTTTGGCGCACCGAATGGATGCGCGACCGGAACAACTTTCAGGAGGCGAAAGGCAGCGGGTTGCATTCGTGCGCGCCCTGATCAATCGTCCGGCCCTCCTGCTGGCCGACGAGCCAACGGGATCCCTCAACGAGGAAGCGGCGCGCGACATGGCCGATCTGATGCTTGAAATGCAGCGGACGGAACGGATGGCGATCGTTATCGTGACGCATGCCATGCCCATCGCCGAACGGTTCCGGCGCGTTCTCGAACTGAAAGACGGGCGGCTGGTCCCGCAGGGTTGACGCATGACTTTTTTTTCGCTTATCCTGCGCGGCCTTGCCCATCACCGCCGGATGCACGCATCCGTCGCGGCCGGTACGCTGATTGCCTGCGCGGCGCTGTCGGGCGCGCTCCTCGTGGGCGATTCCGTTGACGGGACGCTGCGCGGCATTGCCGTGGCACGGCTCGGGCGCGTGACCTATGCCATAGATTGGGGGCATCGTTTTTTTTCGCAGGATCTGCCGGAAGCCATTCATCGGGAGGAAGGGCGGATTCATGCGGCGGCGGTCCTGGCCCTGCGGGGAATCGCCGCGATTCCCGCCGGATCGAATGTGCCGCCGAATCAAATCAACCAAGCCAACATGATAGGCGTAGGTTCCGAATTCTGGCGCTTTGCCGAGGAAACGCCAGCATTCGGCGCGCTGGGACCACAGGAAGCCGCCATGAACGAGGCGGCCGCACGTCTGCTGGGCGTTGCTGTCGGCGACGACATCGCGCTGCGCATCCCAAAACCTGGACTCATGCCGCGGGATGCACCGCTGGCCGGCAACGAACGCGATGCCTCGATCGCGCTGCTTGTCACCCTCAAAGCCGTATTGACCGATCGCCAGCTGGGCCGGTTCAGCCTTGCGATCAATCAGGCGACTCCCTGCAATGTCTTTCTGGATCGCACATGGCTGCAGGACCAGATGGATCTCGCCGGGCGCGCGAATCTGCTGCTGGCGGACGATGGGGCGGATGCCGAAGCGATCGATGCCGCGCTCGAACGCGCGTGGACCTTGGAGCATATCGGTCTCGCGTTCCGCCGACACCCTTCGGGTTTGGTTCAGCTCGAATCGTCGCGCATTTTCATTGAAGACGAAATCGTCCGCGCCGCCCTCGACGTTCCGGGGACGCGGCCGTCATTGACCTATTTGGCGAATTCCATCTCCAAGGATGGCCGCACGACTCCTTACTCGTTCGTGGCGGCAGGAGGCGTTCCGCCCGATTTGCCCGGAGACGCCGCGATTATCAACTCATGGCTGGCGGAAACAATCGGCGCGGCGGCGGGCGACCGTATCGAAGTTGCCTACATGCAGTTTCAGCCCGACAATGCCTTTGTCGAAAAACGCCGATCGTTCCATGTGTCCAAGGTGGCGTCCATGGACGATTTCGCCATTGAACGGGAACTGGCGCCGCGATTTCCGGGGCTATCCGATGTCGAAAATTGCCGGGATTGGGATATCGGCATGCCGCTTGACGCGGAACGTCTCGACGACGCCGCAAACGAGGCGTATTGGAATACCTATGGACAAACCCCCAAATTGCTGATCCCTTTCGATACCGGGAAGGAACTGTGGGGGACACGATTCGGTTCCGTGATGGCCGTTCGCTTTCCCGCCGCCGCCGGGGACGAAAAAGAACTGGAACGCACGCTGCGCGCGCGCATTGATGAAAAAAAAATCGGGCTGGCATTCGCCGCCGTACGGCAACGCGCACTCGACGGGGTAAATCAGGCCATGGATTTCGGCGGCCTCATGGCGGCCATGAGCGCTTTTCTCATCGGTTCCGCGCTAATCCTGCTGGGATTGCTTTACTCTTTTGGTTTGCAACAGCGCGCCGGGGAAATGGGCACGCTGATGGCCGTGGGATATTCCGCACGACGCATCCGCGCCTTGTTCATGGCCGAAGCCTCTCCGTCGGCCCTGTTTGGCGCGGTCCTCGGCGCGGTCCTCGGCGCGCTTTATGGTATGGGGCTGCTTGTCCTTCTTGTGCGGCTTTGGCCGGATTCCATGGCCGAGACCTCCATCCGTTTTCATGCCCGGGCCGGCACCCTGGTCGAATCGGCCCTCGTCGTGCTGGGATGCACGCTGATCATCCTCTGGTTCGGTGTGAGCCGGGCGGCAAAACATCCTGCCCGCGAACTGCTTTCAAGGGATTACACGGCCATCCCGCCGGCGGCATCCCGAAAACAGAGGCATGGACAGCCCTTTTTCATGGTGTTATGCTTGGCCGGTGCGGCGGCCCTGGGTGCCGCCGCCTTGTCCGGCGCAATAAAAGACCTGCCCGTGGCATTTCTGGGAAGCGGATTTCTTCTTCTGATGGCCGGCCTCGGAGGCCATGCGTGGTTTCTTGGATATCTTGGACATCGCAACACCTTTAGAAATCCCACTTTATGGAAGTTGGCCCTCGCCAATCTCGCACGACGACGCAGCCGGAGCCTTGGGGTTGCCGCGGCAATCGCCTGCGGTTGCTTCCTGGTGTTGTCGGTTTCGGCCATGCGCGAAAACCTCGCCTTGCATGCGGAACGCCGCGATTCCGGCACCGGCGGCTTCCCCATCTATGCCGAAACCAGCATGCCCGTCATGGATGGAGGACGAGCATTCTTGAAAGGCTACATTGGACAGGTGATCCCGCTGCGTGTTCGGGAGGGCGACGACGCCGGATGCCTCAATCTCAACCGGGCGCAAAGTCCACGCCTGTTTGGCGTGAATGCCGAGGTCTTGGGGGCCCTCGATGCGTTCGCGGACAAAAAAACATGGGAGACGCTACTTCATCCATTACAAGATGGACAAATACCCGTAATTGTAGGCGATACAAACACCGCTTTGTGGGGTTTGAATAAAAAAACCGGTCTGGAAGACGGCGAAAATCTGACTATAACGGATGAATCGGGGCAAGAGGTGACCCTGAAACTTGTCGAAAGCCTGCCCATGCGGCTTTCCGTTTTTCAGGGCGCCCTGATTCTTTCCGAATCCGATTTTACGCGTCTCTTTCCGTCCGAAAGCGGACACCGCGCCTTTCTCATCGAAACGCCTCCGGAAAAGGTCCACGAAACGGTATTGCGGCTCAACCGCGAATATAGTCGGATCGGCATGCAGGCCACGAGGACCCTGGATCGCCTGGAAATGTTCTATGGCGTAGAAACCGCCTATCTTGCACTGTTTCTGGTGTTGGGCGGACTCGGCCTGATGCTGGGTGGCGCCGGTGCGGGAATCGTCGCATTGCGCAACCTGCACGAACGCCAATCCGAGATCGCTTTGTTGCACGCCCTTGGATACGATTCCCCTGTCATTTTTCACGTCCTGCTCGTGGAACATGCCGCACTGTGTGGCACGGGCATTTTGATGGGCGCCTGCGCGTCCGCCGCCGCCATCATTCCCATGATCCTCGCAACCCACACGCAAATCTCGCTTTACGCACAGACGGCCGTCTTTGGCGGGATTGCGGCCGTCCATGCCGCCGCCATTTTCGCCGCGCTTCACGGGGTTTTGCGAAAAATACGAAAACCGGACAGTAGGCCCGAAGTGGTCAAATCCTTGGAGAGTTCTTGATGCGCCATCTTGACCGGATACGACGACATCTTCGGGGCAAACTCACCCTTGATCCGTTATCGTATCGGCCCTCTGTCCGTCCAAGCATCTTCCCCAAATAATATTCCGCATCGCACCGGAAAACTACGGTGATCCTGTTCGCGCCTTGGCGGCGCCTGCGCGTTCAAGACCGGCCTTAGCGGGCTCGCACAACGGATTGATTGCGAGCGCCTGGCGAAACAGCCGAATGGCCTCGTCGAATTGGCCGGCCTCGGTTAAAATCGTGCCCAGATTGCAATAGGCGTTTACATATCGCGGGTTGATTTCAATCGCCTTTTGAAAGAACCGCACCCCTTCCTCGATCCGCCCCATGCGCACGAGGGCAAACGCGAGATTGTTCGGGATATCGGCGTTGTGCGGGTCGTTTTCGAGCGCTTCGCGATACTCTTCGACGGCCTCGCTGAAACGTCCCTCGTCCCGCAGCAGATCCCCCATGTTCAGGTGGGCGTTTTTGTCCTTTGGATCGGCGTCAAGGGCACGCTTGTATTGATCCATGGCGCCCTGCTTGTCACCCTGGCGCTCCAACAGCCGCCCGAAATTGTTGCGCGCGAGGGCGAAGACCGGATTGAGGCGCAGCGCTTCCTCGTATTCCTTGCGCGCCGCGGCAAAATCGTTTTTCAAAAAATACTCGTATCCGAGATTGTTGTGTGCGTTGGCATAATCCGGATTGATGCGCAACGCGGTCCGGTACGCCTCGATAGCCTCATCGGAAAGCCCCAGTTGCGACAAGGCCAGCCCCATGTTGTTCGGTATGTCCGCGTTGTTTGGCGCGCGTTCCAAGGCCTTCCGGTAATGCGTGACGGCCTCTTCATATCGCTTCAGGGCAAACAGGGCGTTCCCCCAATTATAATCAGCATTTTTGTCCATCGGATCGGCATTCAGCGCCTCCTGAAAATGCGCAATCGCCTCGCCGGGCCTTCCCTGTTCGATCAACAAATTGCCAAGATTGTTGCGCGCAATGGGCAATCGCGGATTGATGCGCAAAGCCGTTTCGTAACAATGCAACGCCTCCTCGTGCTGTCCTTGCCGGGCGAGTTCATAGCCGAGATTGTTCCATGCAATGTCGTTTTCCGGCTTGAGGCGCAAGGCTTCGCGGTATTCCGCGATTCCCTCCTCGACGCGGCCCAACTTGACCAGCAGGCGTCCGCGCGTCACGTGGCCGTCCGCGTATTTCGGATTGACGGCCAGTTCCTCCGCGTTTGTTTCGAGGGCACGCTCGATTTCACCTTTCTGTTCGTAAGCAATCGCACGCTGGTGATACCAAATGGCGCGATCCGGCTCGTATGAATAGAATTGGATACTGTCCACGCCCCATACGGCCGCACCGGCCGCAATCCAAATTCCCGCCCGGCGGTATTGGCGCGCCCCAAGCATCCGGGCTACGTGCGCCATGCCGAATGCGCCCATCAGCAGCAGGAACGGTATAACCGGAATACGGTAACGTCCCGCCACGAAATAGGGCATGACCGACGCAAAATAGGCCAAGATAAAAAGAAAGATGAGGATATGAAGCGCAAAACGATCGCGCGAAATCCCTTTCCGATTTGCTTTCCATGCCTGGATGGATGCCGCCGTGCCGAGCACAAACACCGCCATAACCGCCGGAAAGCCCGGCATCCACCGCAACAACGGCGAATGACGTTTTTCCCAATGAAGCACCCGATCGTTTGTGGTCTCTGTCGGCCCCCAGAAAATCAGGGCACGCTTCAAGGTCAATTGCAGGGTTTTGAGGGGATGATGGACGATAAAATCCACGGCTTGGTCGTAGAAATAGCGCGATGCCTCCGAAAATTTGATGTTTTCCTTTCCCAGGATTCGTCCGACGCCACGAACGATCGTCGGATAATGAAAGCAGGTCCAGTCCTCGAATCCGGCGATTTCCTTCAGATTGGGAATTTTTGGGGTCACGCAATCGGCGTTGGGATTGTTGCCCGCCCACAGGTTGACGCCGCCATAAGATGACAGAAAGACGAAGTCCCCCGCGACGACGTAGTTGCGAATAATCGGCGGCGCGATCACGCAAACCGTGCCCAAGGTCATCATCAACGACGAGAGGAACCACATGCGCCAGGCTTTTGCCGGCCATAAAAACCACGCGCACCATGCAACGAGAAGCGGTCCGAACAACACGACGTTCGGGCGAAACAACGCGAACGCGCCGAGGGCCAGTCCAACGCCAAGCGCCCTGACGGCGCCGGGCCGGGCGACCCACAAGCGGATTGCATGCATCATAATCAGCGCAATGGCAATGACGAACACGGGATAGGTCAATTCACCCTCGAAATGGATGAAAATCCAGTAGGTGGCCATGAAAGCCGCAGCCACCAGCGCGACCATCCGTCCGAACAACTTGCGTGCAAGGAAAAACATCAGCGCCACATTCACAAGGCCAAGCGTCATCTGCACAATCCGCGGCGCAAGGTAACTCAAGCCGAAGATACGGTAAATGGCCGCCAGAACGTATGGATAGCCGGGTGGGCGCCCATGCGGCGTCGTGCGGATGAGCGGATCGGGATAGCCATCGGGCGGTGTCCAGTTGCCGGTTACCATCCCACGCGCCCAATAATCGTTGAACTGCGGGTCTAGTGCGGGATGATCGAAATCCGGCGATTGCAGTATCAGACCCAGGTAGATCGCGCGCAGCACAAGGCCAATCAGCAGAATCCCCCCAAGCGCCATCCATTCCCGTCGGGACATTGGCCCCGGACCCGACGTCTCCAGAGGGATCGGCGTTGGATCGGAAGGGGCAATGGCTGAACGTTTTGTTTTTCGGGCGGCCTTCATTTTATCCGCCTCCAAGCCGGTCGAGCATATCGCGCGCCAGTTGAAAATCCGGCGCAATGGCCAGTGCGGCCTTGAAATGTTCGATGGCCTTCGCCGTTTGGCCGGCGGCGGCCAGCACAGCCCCGTAATTGTAATGGGCCGCGGCAAATTTCGGATCAAGCGACAACGCCTTTTCAAGGAAGCGAATGCCTTCCTCAATGCGGCCCAGTTTGATCAATGCGCTGGCCAGGCCGTTCGCCGCCATGGCGTTCGACGGATTGATTTCGATCGCTTTTGAATACGCCTCGGCCGCCTCCTGCCAGCGTCCCTGGTTCGAGTAAACGTCCCCCAGATTCGCATTGGCGAACCGGTCGCGCGGATCGATGGCCAGCGCGCGTTGATAGCACCGAATCGCCTCGTCGGGCCGGTTTTGACGATTGTAAAGATTGCCAAGGTTATTCAGGGCAAGCGGATAGTTCGGCGCTATGCGAAGCGCCTCCTCGTACTCCCTTTTCGCCAAATCATCCTTGCCCGCCTGCGCATACAAATAACCCAGGCCGTTGTGTAGGCCGGCGTCTTCGGGCGATATATCCAACCCTTGCCGGTACATGGCGATACCGTCATCGAGCCGGCCCTGGTCCACAAGCATGTTGCCCCAATTGGCATACACCAGGACAAAATCAGGCACAATCCGAAGCGCTTCCCGGTAATGCTTTTCCGCCTCGACATACTCTTTCTTTTCCGCCAACAGCAGTCCGAGATTGTTATGGGCACGGGCATCGTTCGGATCGAGTTCAAGGGCAATCCGATACCGTTCGATGGCCTTTTCCGTGTAGCCGGCATTGGCCAGTTGAACACCAAGGTTATAGTGATAATCCTGTTGCTTCGGGTCATCCTCGACGGCCTTCGCGAAATGCCGGATCGCTTCTTCGTAATGTCCGAGCCGGGCCATCAGATTGCCGAGATTGTTGCGGGCCACCGGCAACGCCGGATCGGACCGCACCGCCTCGCTGTAATGGGCATACGCCTCGTCGAACTTGCCCTGATCCTCGAGAAGAACCCCCAGATTGTTGTGCGCGACCGCATCGTTTGGATTGAGACGCAACGTCTCGTTGTAATGTTCGATCCCTTCCTCGATACGGCCAATCTTGATCAATTCCGCCGCGCCGCTCAACCGGACATCGGGATCGTTTGGATGGCGTTGGAGGGCGGCCATGAGATGCTGGAAAGCCTCGTCCTTGCGGCCCGCCTTCGCGAACAATCGCGCGAGGCGCATGTGCATGTACGATGCCGTTTCGGGCCGGTCGAGAATCGGCCGAGCGGCGGCAATCGCCTCGTCAACCTTGCCCTGGCGCATATACGATTCGGCGCGTTGGTAATGCCACCGCGACAAATCCGGCTCGAAGCCGATATATTGAACGGAAGCCAATCCATACGCCGCGCACAGGGCCGCTGTCCAACCCGCCGCCCTTCGCCGTTCGCCGTTTCTGAAATATTCGCCAATACGGCAAAGGACGTAAGCGCCAAACAAAAACGCAAACGGAATCACCGGAACGCGCGCGCGGCCATTCACGAAAAACGGCAGGAACGACAAGTAATAAGTCAACATGAACAGCAGGATCAATATCGTCAAATCCCGTGCGCGGCTTTCCGCGCCGGGAAGCCCCGTCATAAGCCGTTTTGCGCGCCAATCGAGCGCAAATCGCATCAACCCCACCACCAGCAGCGCCATGACCATCGCGAAACCGGGCAGATACTTCAACGGGGCATAAAAACGCTTTTCATAATGGACCACCTTGTTGCAGGTGATCTCGATGGGTGTCCAGAAAAGAACGGCTTTGACGGCCGCCAGCTTGATGGTGCGCCATGGATGCTCCTTGATGAATTTCAAGGTCTTCCGGACGAAATAGGACGAGGCGCCGGAATGGGTCATATTTTTGATTCCGAGTTCCTTGCCCAAGCCCTTCACCACATTGTTATACACCCACACCGACCAGTTGCCCGTGCCTTCGAGGTCCTGTAAGTACGGCGTCCATGGCGTGACGCCGTCGGAGTCCTCGCCATTCCCGATCAAGAAGTTTTCACCGAAATAGGTGGAGATGGGCACAAATTCGCCCGACACCCGATAGTTGCGGACGGTCACGGGCGCAATACACGCGATTGTCACACATAACAGCGCGGCCCATGAGGCCGGAATGCGCCGCCATTGGCCGCGACGATATGCAACCCATGCCATCCAAAAGGCGATGAACGGCCCGAAAAGCAGAATGTTCGGACGCATCAGCGCATAGCAACCGCAAATCAGCCCCGCCAAGGCGGCCCAACGCGCGCCCAGCCCCCTCCCCCATTCCCACAGCACGTTCATCAGCGCCGCGCCGAGGAAAACAAACAGACAGGGATCGTTCAGTTCGCCTTCCCAGAAAACGAAGACCCAATACGTCGCCATGAAGAATGCGACAATCAGTCCGGCCGTTTCCCCGTGGAGCCGCTTGGCCAAGCGAAACATCAGAAGGATGCTCAAAAGACCAAGGAACATGTTGACAATGCGCGGCGCGAGGTAACTGCACTTCGTGAAGTAATAGATGGCCGCGAGGTAATAGGCGTGCCCCGGAGGACGGAAATACGGCGTCGTCAGCATTTCCGGATCGTTCTCGCCCTCCCGGACTGTCCAGTCACCCGTAACCAACGCGCGGGCATACCAATCCATCACGTCGGGATCCTGCTGTGGCGCGGCGAAATCCGGCGCGTTCAGAATTTCGGCAAGATACCATGCGCGCAGGACAACTCCCACAAGCAGGATTGCCGCGAGAATCCAACGCACAGGCGCCGATCGCGATTCAGACGTCCGTGGGTATGACGCCTCCTTGGACGAAGACGCCACTCGCAATTTATCCTTTTTCTTGCCCATGATCCAAGGCCTTCCTTGCCGCAAGTCCGCATTACAGCATATTTGACGGGACGATACCAACGCCGGCGATCATGCCTCCAAGTCAAAGACCCTGTTCTGGACATTGCAGGGAAGCCGAAAAAGAGGGGGGAATTCCAAACACCGGCTTGCGGCTCTCGACTCTGCCCTTCGGAGCCTCATATCAGATTCAGACTCGCCAACATGCCTGAAAGGCGGCATGGGCGCCGCGTGTGGGGAAGCGACCGTCTGCACGTTTGGGCATGTCGCTCTTGATCGAGCGAGGCGACGGATCAGCGGCAAGATGCCGTTTCTACCATAGGCGCGGCATCCTTGCCACGGTCATTACACGCAGAATTTGGCCTTTCATCCCATACATGCGCTTGGCGTGTTTCACCGGACGATCTTTCCTTTGTTTCTACATCCCATCATTCTTCCCGGCGCTCCTGATAATCCATTGGATGGCCAGCCACGGAAAGAGGAAAAAGGTGATGGCTCCGATTTTGAAGAGTCCCATGAAGCCGTAGACGAGCAGATCGAACTCGTGACGGGTCATGGAAAACCAGCGTGAATGCTGGCCGTACGTAAAATCTCCCGCTGCGACCAGCAAGAGGAACCAGAACAACAACAGCCCCGCGGCCATAACCAGGCAACGCCAAAGCACCGCCGCAATCACACGCAGCGTGCCGATTTGTTCTTTCGTCATCATGGTTGCAGATCCTTTCCGGGGTCCGGCCCGCGTTTGCATCCATGATCCATTATACGTCTTTTCGCGTCGTAATTGTGGTATAATTAGATGAGATTTGAGGGTAAAGCCATGGGTGTCAATGGTGTGGGTCCCGGCAACGGCGCCGTTCAGGCACAGAAGGCGCAACAGGCCCAGCGCGCAACGCGCAGCAAACCGCGTCCCGTTGTGCGCAACACGCAGGATGCGCGCAACGTACAGGATACGCGCAGCACGCAAACCCGCAAGCCGCGTGAGTCCGCGCCTCCGGCCGACCGCGACGTGGGCCGCCGCCTGGATGTGAGGGCTTGAGGGCATGTTCGCGGAAATCGCCATTGGAGCCGTCAATACCGCCATTCAGACGACCCGCGTGCAAAGCGCTTTCCAAGTGGCCGCCGCCCGAAAAAGCATGGATGTCCAACAACTCATTGGACAGGCGGCAATCCAACTCATTCAAAGCGCATCCCTTGATCCCGATATCGGCCGCCATTTGGATGTGTCGGCATAAACCCGGTTCTCCCGCGTCACAATCCAAGCGCCTGTCGCACTTCCTTCGTGAAAGCATCGGCCCGAACCCCTTTTTCCACCATGGCGAGGCACGGCAAATCGGCCACGCGTTCGCGGGATCCGGGCAACGCGAGTTCGGGGTCCAGTTCATACAGCCCCGCAGCAAGAAACGATCGCGCGCGAATGTCGGGGTCCGGTATGCAAAGGTCCTTTTCGGCGACAACCCAATCGTCGAACAACAAAAGGTCAAGATCAATCGTTCGCGCCGCGTAGGGGTCGCCGGAGCGCACGCGCCCCAATTCCGATTCGATGCGGCGAAGGACGTCGAACTTGAGCGGACGCGCTTCCAGATTGGTTTGCGCGCGAATTACGCCGTTCAGATAGGGCGGTTGTTCAGGATGTTTCAGGGGGGGCGTTTGGAGGAATGTTGACACACCGGTGATTCGGACATGGTCCCTCAATCGTTTGATCGCGGATAGAATGTTTATTTCGGGATTGATGTTGGCGCCCACGCCGATATAGGCCGTGCGATCAGCCATGACGCGCGCGGGTAATTTCGACGGCGACGCTCCGCGCAAAGCGCAACGCCCCGGGTTTGTCCACCGAAACGGTCGCGCGCACGACTTTGGGATCTGCAAGGCACAATTCGGCGATGTCTTCCGCGAGGCGCTCGATTAGGAATCGCGACGACGACTCGACCTTTTCGATGATGCGATTCTTGATTCCCTTGTAGTCAACCGTGTCTTCGATGCGGTCCGACCGGCACGCGGCCCGCAAGTCCGATTCCAGGACGATATTGATGATGACGTCCTGCTTGTTTCGGCGCTCCTCGGGATAAATGCCGATGATGCAACGAACGGATAGATCGCGGATATAAATGCGATCCAACGACTCATCAGCAGCCATACATTCCTCCCCGCATATGCCGTCCGCCGTCAACGAAGATCACCTGCCCCGTCACAAAATCGCTGCGCAAAAGATACAAAACGGCCTCGGCCACATCGTCCGGCGATCCATACCGATTCAGCGGATTGGTCGCCGCAAGTTGGGCCAGATATGATTCGTCCTTGCCTTCAGGGGGAAGAATAAGCCCCGGCGCAATGCCGTTTACGCGCACGCACGGCGCAAATTCGACCGCCATCATCCGGGTCAGCGTGAACAACAGACGCTTGCTCAGATGATACGACGCATGCTCCCGATCATAATCCGCGATGCGCGCATCCAGCAGATTCACAATGCCGCCCGGTCGTTTCTGCGCGGCCAGACATCGGCCCAGCAGGAAAGGCGCAAGCGCGTTCAGGTTGACGGCATCGTAGAATGCTTCCGGAGTGACCACGGCCAGCCGATCGGATAGAAACGAGGATGCGCTGTTGATGAGATAATCAATCGGCCCGGCCAGCGCGACGGCCTGCCCGAAGAGATCCGATGCGGTACGCGGATTGCCCAGATCGCCCGGCAAGGTCCATGCACGGACGCCCTGATCGCGCGCGTCCGCCGCGGTTTCCCGCGCCTCCGTCTCGCTTGAGCGATAATGCACAACGACATGCACCCCCTCGCGCGCCAACGTCAGCGCCACCGCGCGTCCAATCCGTTTTCCCGCCCCGGTTATCAGGGCCGTTTTTCCGGCGAGTTCTTCCAGATCAAAATCTCCTTGCCTTAGCCTTCAACCTTATTGCTTTTCCTCCGCAGCCGTTTCAGGCGATAGCGGGGCTTGCGCCGCGGCCTCCTTGATGTCGGCCACCGGAACGACGATAGCCATCATGTTGCCGCTCATTCCGCCCATCATCGCCATTGCCCCCTGTCGCTCGCCCTTGATGGATCGCATGACGAGGACGCCCAGCAGGTTGCCGTCCATGGTGAAAACGGGCGAACCCAAACCGGAATGCGTCGGATCGTTGCCCGGAATGTAGAAGGTCCGCGGCTTGCGCACCACGGCCTGAATGCGTTCGATACTGGCCGAACAGGCCCGGTTGGCGACCTTGCCGAGCCGGTTCAGGGCGATTAGCGGATCAAGTGTCTGCGCTTCGCCGGCGGCCGACAGGTCAACGAATGTCATCGGTTGCGCCGGCGGCGGCGTTGGGCGCACAAACGCCAGATCCAGGTCCTTGTCTCGCAAGACAACCTGCGCGGGAAGTTCCGTGCCGTCGTCAAGCAGCATCTTGACGTCGCCGAGGTTGCTTTCCATCTTGAATTGGTCGCCGATGTCGCCCATGGATGACATCATGTTGTCCAGAAATCCGCCGGGGTCCGTGGACGATAGCGCCAACACGGCCAGTCCGTCCGGCGCGATAACGAATCCCGTCGCTTCTTCCTTGTTCTCGTTTTCCTGCGATCCCATGCCCATCGCGGAAATTTTTTGTTTGATGACCATCTGCACCGTGACCACGGCTTTCTGGTTCTTTTCCAGAATCGCACGGCCCTTGTCCTCGAATTCGCCCGCGATCGCGACCGCTGAAAACGCCACAAACGCCCCTGCCGCCATCCATCCGCCCATTCGTGCAATCCGCCGTTTCATGCGCCATTCCTTTGTTTAGTTGCCATCCCACTTGGGTTCAATTTCAATATAAAGGGTGTAAATACCGCGCACGACGCGCAACACCACCGACTTGGGTTTTTCTTCGGTAATCGCCCTCATTTGCGACCGGAAGGTTTCAACATCGGCCACGGCGGCCCCGTTCATCTCCACGATCAGATCGCCCACGTTCAATCGCCCTAGCGCCGCCCAGCCGCCCGGCTTGACTTCGCTCACCAGGACGCCCTGCTGGTCGTCCTTCCATTGTTCGCGCGCCTTGTCGAAGAAACTGATGTCCCGCACCGATAACTCGAACTGTTCGTCGCGCCATTCCTTCATTTCGCGGACCAGTTTCGGCGCTCTCGGCAACACAACTGGAATCGCCTTTTCCTCCGATCCGCGCAACACGCGCAGCGTCGCCGTGTCGCCGACGCGGTACTGGCGAATCAGCGCCGGCAATTCCTCATAGTGCTCCGGCGCGCTGGCGGTCAGCGGCGTGTCGTCCACGGACGTAATGATATCGCCCACCTGCAATCCCGCCGCCGCCGCTTCGGCGCCCGCATAAACCTGCGTCACACGGAATCCCGTCAATTCCCCACGCCCAATTCGTTCGGCAATGTCGCGGGTCAGAACCTGCGTTTCGCACGGCAGCCACGCCTTCTTGACCTCCAAACCCGGATCCTCGAGATTCTTGATGCCCACCCGCACCACCGTCACATTGCGTTCCGTTTTTCGATCAAACGCGGCCAATACCGGCGTTGGTTCCGTCTTGCCGGCCGTAATTTGTTCCGTCATGGCGATCAATTCGGCCACATTCCGGACCGGTTGGCCGTCCACTTCCACCAGCACATCCTTATCCCGAATCGCCGGTTTGGCATCGCCCGCGCCCCCGCCGGGACGCACCGACCGAATCAACACGCCGTCCCGGTTCTTGCGCTTCATCTCTTTCGCCTGAACCAAGGACAGATCGCTCGCGACAAATCCCCATGCCTTGATTTCGTGATCTTTCAGTTTTGCCGGCTCGCGTTCTTCCGGCGTGACCGTCAATGCAAGTTCCCGCCCTTCCCGCAGGACGACGAGTTCGGCGGGGGCGCCTATCGGCAACGCGGCCACCAGCCGGTTGAAGTCCGGTATCTGTTCCGCAAACCGCACGTTGGTTTCCGCGCCATTCACACGCACAACCAAATCGCCGCTCCGGATGCCGGCCCGCGCCGCAGGCGATTCCTCGATAACCCCTGAAATCAACACGCCGCGATCCGCCGCGGCATGTTTCAGACGGGGCTGCACCGTCACGCCCAGCCACGCGCGAACCACTTTTCCACCGGCGATAATCTGTTCCGAAACATCCTTCACAAGGTTGGACGGAATGGCGCCGCTCAGGCCCATCGAAATCTCGTTGATGCCGATTACCTCACCGGCCGCATTGACCAACGGGCCGCCCGAATTGCCGGGCGCAATGCTTGCGTCGTGGCCGATCCATTTCACCAGCGCGCCGACATCCTCGCCGTCCTCCTTGAACTCGCCCCAGGCACGAAGCCATTCCGGCATAATCATCTCGACATTGCTTACGATGCCCCGTGTCACCGATTGCGATAACGCAAGCGGACTGCCCATCGCAAACACCGTGTCCCCCACCGCCACCCTCGACGAATCCCCGAACGCCGCCATCGGAAATGTCCGGGAAGCGTCCCCGCGCAGCTTGATCACCGAAATGTCCGACAACGGATCCGTGCCCACCAAGTCCGCTTCGATTTCCTCCTTGTCGAGCAACGTGCAAAACAGGCGCGCCGCATGGCCCGCCACATGATGATTCGTCACCACATGCCCCTGGGGCGTGACAATCACCCCGCTGCCCGACGTATCGTATTTCAGTTCGCGCCCTTCCGCGTAATCCGTCCACACGACCTGAATCCGCACCAGTGCCGGCCGCACCCGGTCCATCGCCGCGTACAGCGCCGCATGGTTGCCCTCCTCAATCGCCGTCCCCGATACCTCTTGCGCATGGGCCGCGCACCAAACCATTCCCACCGTTGCAAACAATAAAATCGTCAACCGACGCATGATCAACCTTCCTTGGACATAACTAACCACCGCAAGCATAGCACAGCCGGATGAAAATGCGGAAAATCATCGCGCCCCCCGTACGGAAGCCTGTTTCAGGCATTCAGGACATCTCTTGCGAAACATCCGAGTTACGGGAACAGGCGAATCACCCCGCCGGCGACCACGGCGGAGTGTTCGTCGTAGAGAACCAGGTGCTGGCCGGCGGCGGGAGCGAAAACGGGCGATTCGAATCGCACATCGAGACGGCCCCCCCCGCAACGGACGATTGTGCAGGGTTCCGGTTCGCCGACAGATCGTATTTTGCCGAAAAGGCGGTTGCCGGCATCGAGGCGGCAGGGTTGCAAACAATTAAGCGATTCAGCGGACACCTCGCACACGAAAGCCGCCGCGCGCGGCCCGACGACAACGGTGTTCGTATCCGTCCGAATTTGAAGAACATACAACGGCTCGGAATGGGCGATGCCGAGGCCGCGTCGCTGGCCAACGGTGTAATGGTGCAGGCCGGTGTGCTCGCCCAGCACATGCCCTTCCAAATCAACAATCGGGCCGGGTCGGGCGGTCGTTTCAGCGAACAGGGTCCGGTAATCGCCCTCGTTGGCAAAGCATAATTCCATGCTGTCCGGCTTGCGCGAGGTGCTCAATCCGTGCGCGACGGCGATTTTACGAACCTCCGATTTTGTCATTCCGCCGATCGGCAGGTGCAGGAACGGGATCTTCTCGCGATGGACACCGTACAGGAAATAACTCTGATCGCGGGACCGGTCCACGCCCCGGACCAGGCAATGCGCGCCGTCCCGTTCGACGATTTGCGCATAGTGGCCCGTGGCGAGATTCTGGACGCCGAAAGCGTCGCGGATGGCGTCCCATGCCCACTCGAACTTGACACGCGCGTTGCAATCCACACACGGGCTGGGCGTCTCGCCCCTGAGATACGCCTGCCGGAACGGGCCGATGATCCAGCGATCAAAGGCTTCTTCCACCTCCATGAAATAGTGCGCAATGCCGAGGTCGCGGCACACAAAGGCCGCATCCACGCCGCAGCATGGGCGTCTCCCGCCGCCCTCCGCCAGCCGGGGTATGCGCATGGTGATGCCGAACACCTCGCGTCCAGCTTCGCGCAATGCCAACGCCGCGACGCTGCTGTCCACACCTCCGCTCATCATCACGGCGACGGCGTCGCGGCCCGGTGGTGATGCGTCGCTTCCGGAAGATTGGATAAAAAGTTCGGCGTTCACTGTGTCCGACATGACCTCGCAGTATTTCCCGACGCACTTTTGTTCTTGAGAGCGCCGAGTTCTTGCTTGTATTCACCTGCCCTGAACGCGCCTGGGGAATCTTTAGGGTGCAAAACGTAGGACAGACTGTCCAGTCTGTCTATTCCGAAGACACAACGTCTCCAACGACGGACAGGCTGGACAGCCTGTCTTTTCCGAAGCCACGCCCTGTCCGTATACGGACAGGCTGGACAGCCTGTCCCACGCACTCACCCTTTTTACTGCTCCTGTTGGAACTTCGTATTTAATGCTTCAATACCATTCTGTAATCAGATCAACCGGGAAAACAACCTTTTTCGGATAATTGCAACCTGCAACAAAGTTCGGGCATTCGGTACTCTCATGTTTTGTTATCGCATACCGATCGGGGCCAATGCCATTCGGTCAATGGAAGCCTTTTCGCTATAATGCCTGATGCGGAGACCAATCAAGGAGAATGCGGTGAAACAAGCGGTGCAGTTTGGCGCAGGGAACATCGGGCGCGGATTTCTGGGACAACTTTTCTTTGAGTCCGGGTATCGGACGACGTTCGTTGACGTGGTTCCCGAAGTCGTGGAAGGGCTTCGGGCGCGCGGGGCGTATCCGTTGCGAATCGTTGGGGACGATCCGCGCGAACTGACGATATCGAACGTGACGGCGGTTTCGTCGCTGGATATGAATGCGGTGGCCGAGGCGCTGTCCGAGGCGGATATCGCGGCGACGGCCGTCGGGGTGAACGTGCTGCCACGCATCGCACCCGCGCTGGCGGCGGGGATCGCGCGGCGTTTCGCCCGAACGGACGCCCCACCACTCAATATCATCGTGTGTGAAAATCTCATAGATGCCGGACCTTTCCTGCGCGAACACGTGCGGACGCATCTCGATGCGCGGTTTCACGACGCGCTCGATGAAAAGGTGGGATTCGTCGAGGCATCCATCGGGCGGATGGTTCCCATTATGACGCCGGAACAACGCGCCGAAGACCCGTTGCGGGTATGCGTGGAGGCCTATTGCGACCTGCCGGTGGACGCCAATGGGTTTCGCGGACCGATCCCCCCGCTGGCGCACATGATGCCGCGACCCAATTTCAAGGCTTATGTCGAACGAAAACTCTTTGTGCATAATGCCGGACACGCAACAACGGCTTATCTCGGCTACCTGCGCGGCCACGAGTACATCTGGCAGGCAATTGCCGATCCGCCCATCCGCACGGAAGCGGACGCCGCGATGGCGGAAACGTGCGCGGCCCTGTCCGCGAAACACGGCATGCCGCTTGGGGAATTGCAGGCGCATTGGACGGATCTGATCGAACGGTTTCAAAACAAGGCATTGGGTGATCAAATTCTGCGCGTGGCCGCCGATCCGATCCGGAAATTGGGTCCAAAGGACCGCTTGATTGGTGCGGCGTTGATGTGTTTGGAACAAGGCGTCGAACCGAGCCATGTGGCATTTGCAGCGGCGGCTGCGATGCTGTACGATCCTCCTCACGATGCCGCCGCGTGCCGTTTGCAGGATATTCGTGCTCAGGGCGGTCTCGATGCGGTCCTGAACCAAGTCTGCCAAATCCCCGGGGAATCGCATCTGGCCGGGTTGATCCGGGCGGGCACTGAACGGCTCCGGCAGGAAGGTTGGATCAAATAGGTGTCAGGTTTCGTCCCACAACCCAAGGTCTGTAATTTTACGAGGAATAGTCATGTATGAAGTAAAAATGCCCCAAATGGGTCAAAGCGTTGAAGAAGCATCCATCGTGATGTGGTTCAAAAAAGAAGGCGACCCCGTCAATGCGGGCGAACCCTTGTTTTCGATACAAACGGACAAGGCCGAGGTCGAATGCGAATCCCCCGCAAGCGGCATATTGCGGAAAATCCTCCTCGAACCGGATGTCATGGTTCCGGTGTTGACGGTCGTCGCGTTGATCGGTGAAGCCGACGAACCACTGCCGGAAGAGGGCGGAGGGCGGAGAATGGAGGGCAAAGGAGCACCCGGACCTTCGGTATCCCTCCCCACATCGGGCGTAGCCCGTTTGCAACCTGTCGTCCCCCAACCCCATCCCCCATCCTCCAACCCCAAAGCGGCGTCCCCGCGCGCCAAGGCTCTTGCGGCCGAGCGTGGCGTTGACCTTGGCGGGGTGACCGGCACGGGCGCGGGCGGCCGTATCATGGCGGACGATGTCCTTGCTGCGGCTGTTGATGTCAAGGCGTCACCCGCCGCGCGCCGCCTGGCGGCCAACATGGGCGTCAATCTCGCATCCGTCGAGGGCACGGGGATTGCCGGGAAAATCATGAAAGCCGACGTGACGGCGGCGGCATCGCAACCGAAAGCAACGCCCATCGCCCCCACGCCATCGCCGGGTGGACGCCGCGTGCCGCTGTCGAACATGCGGCGCATCATCGCAAAGCGGATGTGCGAGAGCAAGTTCGCCGCCCCGCATTATTATGTTACCGTCGAGATTGACATGGCCGCCGCCAAGGCGTTCCGGGCATCGCTCAAGGCTTTCAGCGCCTCATTCAACGATTTGGTGCTCTTCGCGACCGTCAAGACGCTGCGCGAATTCCCGAACGTGAACGCCAAGTGGCTCGGCGATGCCATCGAGGAAGTGGCGGACATCAATCTGGGCGTGGCGGTCGCGGTACCGGCCGGTCTTATCGTGCCGGTATTGAAACAAGCACAGAATCTATCGCTCGAAGGCTTGGCATCCGCTTGCAAGGCGCTGATCGAAAAAGCCCGGAACGGCAAACTCTTGCCGGACGACTATATCGGCAACACGTTTACGGTCTCGAACCTGGGTCCATTCGGCGTGGACGATTTCACGGCGATTATCAATCAGCCGGACAGCGCAATCCTGGCGGTGGGCGCGATGAAGGACCGCGTGGTCGCCATTGACGGCGGCATTCATATACGGCCCATCATGAAAATCACGATGTCCAGCGATCACCGCGTCGTGGACGGCGCCGTGGCGGCCCAATTCATGAAACGGTTGAAGGAAATCCTGGAAACGGCGGATTTCTAGGGCTAAAGGCCAAAGGCTTCAGGATATCGGCAAGCGTTTGGCCAATAATCATTCGTGTTTCCCTCTTTTTTAGTGATGGCGGGTTGGAGAAGGAGATTGAAATGCTTTCCTGCGATGTAGTGGTTATAGGCGGCGGTCCGGGCGGGTACGTGGCGGCGATCCGCGCGGCCCAGCGCGGCGCGAAGGTCATTGTCGTCGAGCGGTGGCAATTGGGCGGCGTGTGCCTGAACGCCGGTTGCATTCCAACCAAGACGTTCATCCATACCGCGAACCTCCTTCACAAGGCGCGGCGCGGCGCGGACTTCGGCGTCGAATGCCAGGGCGTTTCCCTGAACATGAAGGCCCTGCTCAAGCACAAGGAGGGGGTAATCAGGCGGAATCGCGCCGGCATCGAAGCCCTTTTCAAATCCCACGGCATCCAAGTCCTCAAGGCCGATGCGCGCGTGATTGCGCCGGGCATTGTGAAAGCGGGTGACGAGGATATCCATGCCCGAAAGATTATTGTGGCCTCCGGGGGACGTCCCGCTCGCCTTCCGGGACTTGAAATTGACGGGAACATGCTGATTGGCAGCACGGAAGCGCTCGACTACGATTTCGTGCCCAAACGTGTCGCGGTCATCGGCGCGGGCGCGATGGGCGCGGAATTCGCCTGCATTTGGAACGCCTTTGGCGCCGAAGTGACGCTGGTCGAGTTGATGCCGAACGTGCTGCCCCGCGCCGACGAGGAACTGACCACGAAACTGGCGGCCTCGTTCAAGAAACGCGGCATTGATGTGCGCACCGGCACCCAAGTCGCCAAGACCGACATTGGGAAAAACACCGTCCGTCTCGAATTGCAAGGCGAAAAACCGGGAGTTGTCGAGGTTGACAAAGTCTTTGTTGGCATAGGGTTGCAATGTAATTCCGAGGCCGTGACCGAAACGCCGGGACTCGGTATCCAGGTAAACAAGCGCGGCGGAATCCCCGTGAACGATCGCATGGAAACCTCCGTGCCGGGTCTGTACGCAATCGGCGACGTCATAGACAAGACATGGCTGGCGCATGGCGCCTCTGCCGAGGGCATCGTGGCGGCGGAAAACGCCACGGGCGGCAACCGGAAAATGGATTATCGCGTCGTGCCGGCCTGCAATTTCACATCACCCGAAGTGGCCTCGGTTGGAATGACCGAGAAAGAAGCGCGGGCGGCGGGCCTTGACGTGAAGACCGGCCGTTTCGCGTTCGTGGCCAGCGGCCGCGCACAGGCCATCGGCGAGACCGACGGCATGGTCAAGATTGTAGGCGACGCCACAACGGACGAAATCGTTGGTGTGCATATCATGGGCCCGGAAGCAGGCGAATTGATCGCCACGGCCGCCGTGGCGATGTCCATGGAAGCCACCGTCGAGGAAATCGTCCATACTATTTTCACGCATCCGACCCTGTCGGAAACCTTGCCGGAAGCCGCCGAAGACTATTTCGGCATGGGCATCCATACGCCCGCCCGGAAACGTTGACGCAGCCGGGGTTATTTTGCCAAGATGACGTAAAAGGCGCGACCGGGCTGCACCATGGCCGCGCCGGAACGGACTGATTCAACAGACGGGAAATGCCATAGTGAACATTCGCTGGCCATCGTGGGATTTTCATATTCCGCGACGATATCGCAAAGCATTTGCGGACGCCGGATGCTTGGCGGCGCTGGCACTGCTGGCGCTGCTGGCGTTTGCCCCCTTGCTGGCCCAGCAAAAAGCGCCGTGCGACACCCGCGCGCTCTTTTTCCAGCCGCCGTGGGAGTCGGCGCGGCCAGAGGGATTGCAACTGCCCGCCGAAACGGACGGTCTGGCCGAAGCCCGTCAATTCGTGCCTTGGCGCATGTTCCTGAATCTGATGGGATTTATCCGGCCATCGCTGATTTGGAGTCCGTTGGAAGGGTGCGGCATGCCCTTTTTCGGACAATGGCGTCCCGCGTGCCTCTCCCCCTTTTCCGTGCCCTTCTATATCTTGCCGTTTGGACTCGCCCTGTATGTGTCGGTCTTCCTCAAACTGATGGTGGCGGGTTGGACAACCTTTTACACGGCGCGCAAACTGGGGTTTGGGCCGCCCGTGGCCATGCTGGCCGCCGTGGCCTACCAGTTCAGTGGGCATGTCTTTTTGCAGTGCGCCGAACCGATCAGCGATGTCGCGCCCCTGCTGCCGCTGCTCTTCCTGACCGTTGAGCGCTTGGCTCTCGGCCAATGGGATCATTGGCCCGTTGGGGCGGTAGTGCTGGCGGCGATGGCCTATGGCGGCGAACCCGAAGCCGTGGCCGGTTCGATCCTCTTCATTCTGGTCTATTTCTTGGCGCGCACGGCATTATATCGCCCCCCTTGGCGGAACACGCTTCGATCCATGGGGACGATCCTGGCCTTTCTGCTGGCGGGCCTCTTCGTGGCGGCATTGCAAATCGTTCCTTACGTGGAACTTATAAGGGAAGTGGTTCCAAAATCCACTCAGATGCAGGAACCGTTTTTCGGATTACCCCACTTTCTTCTGTTCTTCCTTCCCCACTTCCTGAACTGGGATCCTGCGCGCATCCAAACGACCGGCTGGGCATCCGATATCCATTTCCTGAAGATATTGCATGTCGGCGCCGTCTCGCTCTGGCTGTTTCCGCTCTGGTTCGCTCTGCGCCGGTTCGTTTCGGAAGCCCAGCGAAAGCGCGTCGAAGCGATGTTGCTGGCCTGCGGCCTGCTGACCGCGCTTGCCCTCGCTCAGACCCATGTGCCTGCGCTTCGCGCTTCGCGGGCATGGATGGGTCCGCAGCATTTGATTATCGGGAACGCATTGGCGCTGGCGCTCATGGCCGCCGCTGCGGCGGATGAATGGGTTTCGCTCGATCCGCGCCAATGCATGACGACGCTCAAGCGCATGGCGGTCTTTCTGCCGTTGCTGTTTGTGGCGGGGTTCTACTTCCTTTATGCGTGGCGGCACGCATGGTCGTTCGGCGTGTGGCCTTTGTGGATGCAATTGGGTGTCGCCTTTTTCTTTTTCGCCGCGACGGTCGGCTTGCTCGCCTTTACCCTGTTCAAACCTTCGCTGCCGGTTATCGGCTATGGGCTGTCCGCCGTGGCTTTCTGCTCGTTGATGTGGGCCTACAAGCCCGACCTCGTCGGCACGCCATGGCGGCTTGTTTTCCCTGAAACGGAATTTACCTCCACACTGCGCGAGGCCGGTTCTCGTATCGGCGGAAGCGAGGCCCTGCGAAACTGGCCGCTGGCGGGCAATCTCGTGCCGCAGATCTATTCTCCCGGCGGCGCCGTCCTGAAACGGCAAGCCGTTTTCTGGGAACGCGCCAAGGCCGACCCGCTATTGCTTCGGAGGGCGGGCGCTTCCGCGTTGCTGCTCACGAAGGAAGACATTCAAGGCGCATTCGCGTCGGTCCGGCCGATGCTGGCCATCAAGCACGTGTTTTCGAGCGGCGCGATCCTCTTTCAGGATATGGGCGCCAAACCCCGCGCATGGGTCGCCTACGATTGGCGAACAGCGGACACGCTGGATCCGGCGGCCATTGCTTCGGATCTGCCGCCGATTATCGAAGGCGCCGGTCCGCCGCCCCCCCCTTCCACCAGCGAAGGACCGGAAGCAAAAGTGACCATTGCCGTCGAATTCCATAACCGTATCGCGGTTGACGTTGAAACTTCTCGTCCCGGCATGCTCGTCCTCGCCGACACCTACTATCCCGGTTGGAGCGTCCGCGTGGACGGCCAGGCGACCAAAATCCTTCCTTGCGACGGGATGTTCCGCGCCGTGCCCATCGCGGAAGGCAACCACCGCGTTTATTTCCGTTACAATCCCTTGTCGTTGCGCTTGGGATTCTGCACCGGCATCGCCGCAGCTTTGTTTGTCCTTTTTGAAATGCGACATCTCGCCATCCGCGTGGCACGAAAAAAATGGGCCGCCAAAGGACGGGCGTGAAAGGCGCGGGATGAGGGGCAACGACCATCGGCATTTTGTGAAACGGACGCTTCTTCGCTATTACGCCCGCATGAGCGGCCACTTCGGCCCTACGCACTGGTGGCCGGGCGACACCCCGTTTGAAATCGCGATCGGCGCCATTCTGACGCAAAACACCGCATGGACAAACGTGGAAAAAGCCATCGCCAATCTGAAAAGCGCCAAACGGCTCGATCCGCAAGCCATACTTGGCTGTCCGCGCAAACAACTGGAAGAAGCCCTCGTTCCTTCCGGCTATTTTCGGGTCAAGGCCTCCCGTGTTGTAAATTTCTGCCAGTATCTTGTCGATCGGTATGGCGGCGACATGGCCAGGATGGCGCGGCAGCCCTTGGAGACGCTGCGCCCGGAATTGCTGAAAGTCAACGGGATCGGTCCCGAAACGGCGGACGACATTCTTCTGTACGCATGCGAAAAGCCGGTATTCGTCGTGGACGCCTATACCCGGCGCATCTTTAGCCGTCACCATCTGATCCCGGAACACATCGAATACGAGGCACTGCGCGCGTTGTTCGAGCGGCATCTTCCGAAAGACATTCATCTTTTCAAGGAATACCACGGCCTAATCGTCTGGACCGGCAAACACTTCTGCCGCCGGACACCGAAATGCGCGGAATGTCCGTTGGGACGTCTTCTAACAAAGGGATAAGCATGAAAAAGCATTATTCGCGTGATGAATTATTCAACCTTGGGCCTCAACGGGTGTTTTCAGGCGCAAGCCTGAGCCAAATCGTCTTTCCGATCGGCGGGATCGGAACAGGCTCCGTCGGCTTGACGGGGCGGGGCGGATTGAAGGATTGGGAAATTTTCAACCGCCCCAATTTCGGCAGCGTGCTGCCCTGTACGTTTCCCGTCGTCTGGGCGCGCGCGAAAGGCAGGGAACCGGTCTGCCGTGTGCTTGAAGGCCCTGTTCCCCCACCGCATGTCGGCGGCGGCGGTGGAGACCCGCATGCCAGCGGCGAAGGTTTTCCCCACATGGACGGGTGCACGTTCCGCGGCGAGTATCCCTTTGCTCACATCGAGTTCAATAGCCGAAAACTGCCGGTTGCCATTTCCCTCGAGGCATATAATCCCTTCATCCCAAGCAGCGCGGACGACAGCGGGTTTCCGGCGGCCATCTTTCATTACACCATCAGAAACACATCGCGGCATCCCGTTGACGCAACCGTCGCATGGAGCCTTTACAATCCGATCGGAAGCATCGGCGAGGCGGAACGGGACCGTGTCCTCGGACAGGTCGAATTCGGCCTCGGACAAAACGTCAACCTTTTCGTGGAGAAAGGACCTCTCCGTGGTCTGATGTTCACATCGAACAAGTGGCGGGCGGATCACCCGCGTTTCGGTTCTATGGCACTAATGACCCCCTTGAAGAACATTACCTATACCACGCATTGGCTGCGCGAAGGCTGGTTTACGCCGAGACACGATTTTTGGGACACGTTTGCGCCGACAGGCATGTTGCCGTCGCACGAGTATGGTCCCTCGCCGGAAGGTCAGAGCGATGCGGGCGCCTTGGGCGTCCGGGTAAGGCTCAAACCGGGCCAGTCGCAGGTCGTTACCTTTTACCTTTCATGGTTTTTCCCAAATTTTGAAGCCTACTGGCTGGGAAGCGGCGGCAGTTGCGCCTGCCCGTCCGGCGGCTGCGGCGCCGCGAAACCGGTCTGGAAAAATTACTATGCGTCGCAGTTCGACGACGCACTCGACGTCGCGCTGAAACTACACGCCCGCGAACGCGAACTCCACGCGACGACTAAGCGTTTCCACGATGCCCTGTTTTCCAGCACGGCCCCGCCTTATGTCCTCGACGCGGTATCGAGCCAGATGGCGATTCTCAAGACGGCCACCTGCCTGAGGTTGACGGATGGGACCTTTTACGGTTTCGAGGGTTGCGCGCCGGTCGGTGGATGTTGTGAAGGATCCTGCACGCACGTGTGGAATTACCAGCAGGCGCTGGCCTTCCTCTTCCCCGCGCTCGAACGATCGATGCGCACCGCCGATTACACATACAACATGCGCGACGACGGCGGCATGTGTTTCCGGCTCCAACTGCCGATCGGCGCGGCGCCAAACACCTTCCATGCCTGTGCCGACGGCCAAATGGGCGGCATTATCAAAACCTACCGCGACTGGATGATTTCCGGCGATGACGTGTGGCTCAAGCGGCTGTGGCCGCAGGTCCGGCGCGCGCTTGAATTCGCATGGGTGCAATGGGATGCCGACAAGGACGGCGTCATGGATGGAATCCAGCACAACACCTACGACATCGAATTTGTGGGTCCGAATCCCCTAACGGCGTGTTTCTATCTCGGCGCATTGACGGCTGGCGCGGAAATGGCCGAGTTTTTCGGTGAAACTGAAAAAGCCACCGAATACCGCGCCATCGCGCAGCGCGGTCGCGCATGGGTCGAGAAAAATCTGTTCAACGGCGCCTATTTCGAACAACGTCATAATCCGGAAATGGCGCCGCAATTCCAGTTCGGAAAGGGCTGCCTGTCCGATCAGGTTCTTGGGCAATGGTTGACGTCCCTTTCGGGGCTTGGGTACGCAATCGATCCGAAACAGATTCGCAAAACGCTGAAATCCATTTTCCGCTTCAATTGGCGTTCCGACATGCGGGATCATGCAAACATGCAGCGCGTCTACGCCATCAACGACGACGCGGGACTTGTTCTGTGCACGTGGCCAAGGGGCGAACGCCCCGCCGTGCCCTTCCCCTACTGCGACGAAGTCTGGACAGGCTTCGAATACCAGGTCGCGAGTCATTGCATCATGGAGGGGCTCGTCGAAGAAGGATTGACCATCGTCAAAGCCGCGCGCGACCGCCACGACGGCATCAAGCGCAACCCGTGGGACGAATTCGAATGCGGTCATCACTATGCCCGCGCGATGTCATCCTACGGTCTGCTGCTTGCACTGTCCGGCTTCACGTTCAACAAGGGCAACGGCACTGTCGGCTTCGAACCGCGAATTCGTGTGGAACGCTTCAGGACGTTCTGGGCCCTCGACGGAGTCTGGGGAACCTACGAACAAACGCGCAAGCAGGCCGCGCTTCGCGTGCTGCATGGTTCGATCGCCTTGAGCCGCATCGATCTCCCCGCTTTCGCGAAACCGGGGCCGGTCCTCGTTGAAATAGGCAAACGCGCCTTGCGACTCGAAGCCGATGCCGTCGGCTCCGTTACATTCCCAAGAACCATCCACCTGAAAACGGGGCAAACGCTAACCATTGCACGATAGCGAAGGCTCGAGAACGGGAACCTTCTTGAAATCGCGATAGAATCCCCGGTCGCTGGCGAGCAGGCGATCACACTGCACTTTGGCATGGGCCCCAATCAGGAAATCGGCAATGACGCGCGTCCGTTTTCCATCGCGCGTGCAATATTTCCGCCCGCTTGCTCCCTCCAACGCAGCCGCTTCGCGTTCGATGGGTGAAAAGCCGATATCGAGGCGAACCATGCGCACCAGCAACGCTTCCCGGGATGGAAACAGGCTCGCAAGTTCAGCCCACACGACATCGCATACAACACGCCGGCCTTCCCAGCGATTGGGGATACACCGCGGACGTGTCTCAACAGCCCAACGCCAGCTGTGCCGGCTGTGCGTTCTGCCGCACAAACCGCCGCAATTGCGCGCGCTCGTTGTCCTGCAGGTCCACGAATTGAACACCGAAACATTGCAGGCCGTTTTCCGCGCGCCGGGACCAGCGCACCTGCCCCTTGCATTCTATACCGGCAAACGGCAACTGGATGGACACGAGAACGCGATCGCCCGTGGAAACGGGACGCAAGGCGCCGAAACGTGCGCCGTCCGCGCCCAAATCGATGCTGAGCGCGCCGTATGGGGGTTCATCCGCGCCGAACGACAGCCACGCGCATACCGGCCGCGTGGTCCGCGTTCCCTTCCGTTTGTCCTGTGTCATCGTTGTCACCGTTCTCTGTGCGATGCTGATCATCGCATTCAATTTCACTGTATATACCCCGAACCGGCGAAAATGTTCCCTTTTCCGGCGGATTTCTTTATCCAGAAACCAAGCATATCGGCACAAGGTTCGCCCATGGCGATTTTGCGAAGAGGTTTGTTATCGCGCGTTTTTCAACAGCCGCGCGTCAATATCCAACGGTTCGGGTTTGCCGATGCGCAGCCGGGCAAAATCGGGATGACTTGGGTTGATCAGGTAGTTGGATTCGTCGGGCACCACGGCGGAGGGCACTTCAAGAATGGCGGAAATGCCGCCGCGCACCCAGCGTTCGCCGATATTTCGGGTCGCGTTCGCCGCCGGATAAAGCCGCCAATCGCGCGGAAGTTCCTGCCGGGCAATGCTTTTCATCCACTTCCCGTCGAATTCGACAGGGATGCAGACATAGACATTCAACAGCCGTTCCAGCGGCCCATGCACCATCAATTCGAGCATGGCCAGCGATTTCGAACCCGCCGTGTAGACCATGGCCACGCCGGGCGGGTTCCACCGTCCGCCGTACAGACGCGCGCCTTCCCCGTCGAAGGCGTTTTTCGCGTGACGCGCTTGGACAATGCGCCACGCGCGGACAATCACGAGAAGACCCCCTGTTCGATGCGGCCCAGCAGATTCTCGACTTCGCGCGCACCGGGTTCCGTGTCGGCGAATTCGAGCGGGGTTTTCCCGCCCAACGCATGGCTTGGCGCCTTCAGCCACGCGCGAGCCTGCTCGACACCGCCGAGCGTCTCAACCGCCCGGTCAAACAACAAGCCAATGCGAAGCACCCGCTCGGACTCGTCGGTCTTCAGACGGCCTTCACCAGCGGTTTTCCGCCGGACAATCGTCCGCTCGGACATGTTGGTAACCCGCCCGAACACCTGTTGCGACACGCCAAGACTTTTCCGCAAGTCTTCGGCGCACGCAATGGGAAGCCCCCGCTTTACAGATTTTACCGCGTCCGCCGGTCCTCGTAGGGAAAGACCCAGCGATTTTCCCGCCGTGTGTTTTATTGTGTCCGTGCGCGGACGCGCCGGTGTGCCGCGCATTTTTTTCTTTACTGGATGCCTGGACATGCGATTCGAGTCCTTTTACGCCATCTTGCCTGTATTATACCGCCATTTGGCGTAATAAACAACATCCACCCTGCCTTCAAGACCGACTCGGAAAACGTATCCCGAACGTGACATAATGGCTTTTGTTCGCAAGGTCCCCGCCTTACGCGCCGATGTTGCGAACCTGAAAATCGGGCCGCCGACAGCGACATCGCGGCGTGTCGGCCTTTGGATGCGGGACAAACCGCGCCCCTGCGCGGAATGGAGGATCTTGAAATGCCGGGTATGCTTTGCCGTGCCTCAATCGTTGTGGCGTTGGCGCTTGTTCCATGCTTGTCGGTCGCGCAGGAAGCCCCTGTTGTCCTGTATGTGGCGGGGAACGGCAACGACGGCTGGTCGGGCACGTTGAGCGAACCCAACGGCGCCGACGGCCCCCTTAAGAGCATTGAACGCGCGCGCGACGCCATTCGCGCGATGAAGGCGGAAAAGGGATTGCCAAAGGGCGGCGTACGCGTCGAAATTCGCGGGGGCGTGTATTTTCTGGAAAAGACGCTGACGTTTGCCGCCGATGATTCGGGCACGGCCGATTCTCCCCTAGTCTATTCGGGTTTCGGCAGCGAGGAGGCGAGGATCGTCGGGGGGATTCGTGTCGAGGATTTCTCACCTGTTACCGATGCCGGTGTGTTGAATCGCCTCGATCCCTCGGCGCGCGGACACGTCGTGCAAGCTGATCTCAAGGCGATCGGCATCACGGATTTCGGCGCACCATCCGGCGACGGCCTCGAATTGTTCTTCAACGACAAGCCGATGACGCTGTCGCGCTGGCCCAACGACGGTTTTGTGCGCATCAAGGAGTTGGTCGTGGACGACGGCCACAAGATCCACGGCATCCCCGGCAGCACGGTCGGCAAGTTTGTCTATGACGGCGATCGCCCGAAGCGGTGGGTCGGCGAGAAGGACGGCTGGCTGCACGGCTACTGGTTTTGGGACTGGTCGGATCAGCGGCAAAAGATCGAGTCCATAGACACGGAAAAGTCCATTCTGGCGATCACGCCGCCGTATCACAATTACGGTTATCGCAAGGGCCAGTGGTACTATGCCTTCAACCTGCTTTCCGAACTCGATTCCCCCGGCGAATGGCATCTCGACCGCGAGACGGGCATCCTCTATTTCTGGCCGCCCGCGCCGATTGCGGACGGCGAGGCCGTTGTCTCCGTTCTCGACCATGCGATTGTCGCGAAAGACGTGTCGTATCTAACGATTCGCAAGTTGCGGATCGAAGCGACACGCGGGACGGCCATCGCCGTTTCCGGCGGTTCGCACAATCGCGTGGCCGGATGCGTCATCCGCAACGTGGGCGGTTCGGCGGTTTCGATGGGCGATTCGCCGGACAGCGGCGTGTACGGTTGCGATCTATGCCAGATGGGCAAGGGCGGAATCAGCCTGAGCGGCGGCGACCGCGCGACGCTTACCCCCGCGAACATGGTCGCGGAAAACAACCATATCCATCATTACAGCCGCTGGGCGCGGATGTACAACGCGGCCATTTCACTCCATGGCGTCGGCAACCGCGCCGCGCACAATCTCATCCACGACGCGCCGCACATGGCCATCTCGTTTGGAGGCAACGATCACGTCATCGAGTACAACGAGATTTACAACGTCTGCGAGGAATCGAACGACGCGGGCGCGATGTATGCCGGGCGCGACTGGACCATGCGTGGGCACATCATCCGGTTCAATTATCTGCACCAGATCAGGGGCTTCGAGGGCCGGGGCTGCGTGGGAGTTTATCTCGACGACATGTTCGCCTCGGCGGCGATTTTCGGCAATATCTTCCACGAGGTGACCATGGCGGCCTTTATCGGCGGCGGACGCGACAATACCATCGAGAACAACGTGTTCGTGGACTGTTCGCCCGCGCTGCACATAGACGCGCGCGCGCTCGGATGGGCCGGCTATCATGCCGATGGCTGGATCAAGGAGCACCGGGAAAAAGGAACCGTCTGCAACATGGCGTACAACAAGCCGCCGTACAGCGATCGCTATCCCCAACTCGCCGGCATGATGGAAGACGAACCCAAGGCCCCGAAAGGCAACCTCATCGCGCGCAACATCTGCGTCGGCGGAAAATGGGACGACATCGAAGACAAGGCGCGCGGCTATCTCAAGTTCGAGGACAACCTGCTCGATGCCGATCCGCGCTTCGTGGATGCCGCCAACAAGGATTTCCGCCTCAAGGAAGATTCCCCGGCCTTCAAACTCGGATTCAAACCGATTCCCGTCGAAAAGATCGGCCCCTACCCGGACGCCGACCGCGCCTCGTGGCCTATCGCGCGGTAGAAACGCCGCCCTCGGCTTCTGGAAAGAAAAGCCGCTTCAACCAAGACACGAGAACGTCCACTTGAGGAACGGAAGGGTCTAAGTACTTGGCAGTGATAGCCTGTCCCAAAGGCTTTCCTGGTTCCTTTTGCCACGCCAGCCATGTGTGGATAGTGGCCTTGGGTTCATCCTTTTTCGCGAACTCCCTTTCGGTTTCAGGAATGCCGGCAATGCTTGATTTGACATGCTCGAACAGGCAGGAATCTTTCGGCACAAGAAATGACAGGAAGCTCTCCAGAATGCCTTTCTCTTGGTTGTCCGGCATGATCCAGATTCCCATGCGTGGCATCAGAGATCCCGGCGGAGAGGAAATCACGGTGCCTGCACGGTCCGGTTCGGCAGGAACGTCGTTGTATCCCGCTTTCACCAAACGGTCGCGAAGAGATTGCCAGCGCGCGGGCATGTCGGTATCTGCGTCAACGACGACGCCCAACGCTTCCAGATCGCTTTCCTTCAGACGTACAGGGAAGCTGTCCAGCAACCGGCTGACACTTCCCTGTTGCTTGATCTCATCGATTTGCGGGATTCCGCGATTTCCACAAATGTGTTTGAGAACGTGTTCATCGTCGTTTCCTTCAACAAGGAGTATCTTCTTGCCCATCTTGTTATCGCACCTCGATACGGTCGCGAGTGGCGATGGCCAATTCGTCTTCGCGAAAAACAGTCGGAATGATGTCGTCGCCCTTGCGCGTCAAGCGAATGAGAACCCCTTCCTCCTCGGTTTCGCTGGCCGCTTTCTGAAACGCCTCAATCGCATCCCAACTGTGCGAGGTGGCCACGACCTGTATATCAAGACGGCTCGCCAGTTTGAATATCGCCCGCCATGCGTCAGTTTGAACCGTGTGGTGCATCCCATTCTCGAATTCGTCTATCAGGAGCAAGCCTTCTCTGGCATTGACCAAAGAAAGGATGATTCCAAAAAGACGGTTCAGGCCGTCGCCAAACGAACGAAGTGGCACAGGACGTGGCAGGCGCGTCGAACGGACTATCGCTGTGCGCGATTGGCGTGGTCCCTCACCTCCGACCATTGAAACGGCCGATATATCAGGATCAATGATGCGCAAGGCTTCGACAACATCGTTTTCGCGATCCGAGAGCGCGATCTTATCCCACAGCGGGCCCAACTTGGCTGTTCCCTCCCCACCGTAAGGACTCACGAACACGCATGAGAGGCGAGATTCATCTAGGGCGAATTCAGAACGAATCAGTCGGCCGCGAGAGTAACGACGATAGACGTCCAATGTCAATATACGCGCAGTATCGCCGATCTTGATGAGTAGTGCGGGCACTGCATCAGCCTCGCCAAAAAGATCCTGTTGCTGAGGAATCCATCGCCTCGATCCGTCTGCCTGTCGTTCTTCAGAAAACCAGCCTGCTTCCAAGGTCAATGCCATCGAGCGTTGTCTGCCATTCGAAGTGATTACTACGGGATCAAGCTTCGTGGAGAACTCAGGGAAACCATTGAATAGACTCGACAAGGGAAACAATCCCTCTGAATCCAATGGGCGCGCAGGTTCATCAATGTCGCCAGAGTCCTCCTCTCTAAAGCGAAGAATATTGGTGACAACGGTTGGCGATGCGTCAGATGCCAGAACGCGAAGGGCCTCCAGTACCGATGACTTGCCGGTGTTGTTGCGGCCAGTAATTAAAGTGACTCGCCCAAAGCCCTCGATTTTGAGGTCTCTGAGCGCCCGAAATCCCTTGATAGTCAGTATGCCGATTTTGGGTTCCATGGTTCCGCTCCTTCTGCATCATCATACACTGGCACAAACACCTCTTTCCACGCCACTCTTCCACTCCTCTTTTGTGAACCACGACGCGCGTAGATTAGAATACGCATCGGCATTTTGCCGAACAATTCGGAGGGAGCAAGACTGGCGATGGGATCGACAATTCTTCTGCGCGGAATGAGTCTGCTCGGGCTTGCAGTTATCATTCTCATCTGCTACTTACTTTCGTCGGATCGGCGGAAGATTCCGTGGCGGCTGGTGGCGTGGGGCGTGGGCTTGCAGTTGGCGCTGGGGGTATTGGTGCTCGACACGCGGTTTGGACATACTTTTTTCAGCATGGTGGACCGGGCGTTCAACGTCCTGAACGACTGCACGAAAGAGGGTTCTCGCTTCCTTTTCGGCAACCTGGTTGACGATATGAGTATCGGGGCTATCGTGGCGTTTCAGGTGCTTCCGGTCATCGTTTTCGTCTCTTCGTTGTCCATGGTCCTGTTGCATTTTCGCGTGATTCAGGCGGTGGTCAACGGCATGGCGTATGTCCTGCGGCGCACGATGAAAACGTCCGGCGCCGAGACGTTCGCGGCGGCGTTGCAGGTATTCATGGGCATCGAGTCGCTGCCGGCCTCGCGCGGCTACTTGGAACGGATGACACGTTCCGAACTCTTCGTCATCATGACGACGTTCATGGGCACGATTGCGAGCAGCGTGATGGTGGCGTATGCGTCGTTCGGCGCACAGCCCGGCCATTTGCTTGCGGCGTCGCTCATGTGCGCGCCTGCGGCGCTGCTCATATCCAAGATGCTCGTACCCGAAACCGGGAACCCGCTTACGGACGGTTCGGAACGCATCGAGATTCCCGTCGAAAGCCGCAACATGGTGGATGCGGCGGCCCGCGGCGCCTCCGACGGACTTCAACTGGCGCTGAACGTCGGCGCGGCGTTGATTGCATTCATTGGTCTCGTATACCTCGCTAACCTTGCGCTCAAGGGTATTACGGGCATTTCGTTAGAACAGGCGATGTCGTGGCTTTTCCACCCATTCGCGCTGCTGATGGGCGTTCCGTGGCACGATGCGGGCGCCGTCGCGGAACTGCTCGGCAAGAAGACCGTCCTGAACGAGTTTCTCGCCTACGCGGATCTGAAGCCGCTGATTGAGCAGGGCGCGTTGAGTCCCCGTTCCGTGACTATCGTCACTTACGCCCTCTGCGGATTCGCCAATCCGGGCAGCCTCGGCATCCTGCTCGGCGCGTTGAACAACCTCGTGCCGGATCGCCGTTCCGAATTTGCGAGGCTTGGCCTGTTGTCGCTTGTCGCCGGCACCCTGACCAGTTTCATGACGGCCTGTGTGGCTGGAATGCTGACAAGCGAATAAGAAGCGCCCTTCATTTTTTCATGTGAATTTGCATCCAAACGGTTTGCGTGGCACACTTGAGGCGGATTGGAGCGTTGGCGGCATGGCGACTATTCTGGTCATTGACGACGAAGAGCCGGTCCGCATTGTGATGAGGAGGCTGCTTGAGCGCGCTGGGTACAGGGTGATTGTGGCCGAAAACGGACGGACCGGTCTTAAAGCGTTCCGCGACAATGACGTGGATGTGGTTTTAACCGATATTTTGATGCCGGAGCACGACGGATTGGAACTTATCATGAAGTTGCGTGGGGAAAAACCGGATGCAAAAATCATCGCCATGTCGGGAGGAGGAAAAACCGGCGTGATGGACTTTCTGGATCTTGCCGCCTCCTACGGCGCTTCTCGGATTTTATCCAAGCCCGTATCAAACGCGGAACTGCTGGAGGCCGTCGAACAACTCCTTAAACGTGCATAGATTGGTATTGGATATAATAAAGACAAATAAATGGAACGACGCTGATCGTGTTTTCGGGGATGCAGAGTCCCATGTTCTTCGTTATCAATGGTTTATAACCAAGGTGTAGCGTCATGTCGGAATCGGTTGTTCGTGCGCATCTGAATTTGTACGCCGTGCTTCAGAATATCGAGGATCTGTTGCTTCTCGATGCCGAGGCGGCTTCCTGGGCCAAAGATTGGGATCTCTCCCTGCAATTCGCGGTCAGGGGCGGCCCGGCCGCGCATCTTGTCTTTCGCGACGGACGCTGCACGCACGCCATCGGAACCATGCCAAGTCCGGACATCAGTTTGTATTTTCTGACCCATGGGCATCTCAATGCGCTGTTCGATGGAAAAGGCGTTCCGATACCGCTCAAGGGCTTTTCGCGCTTGGGATTTCTGCAGAAAGACTTTACTCGATTGACGGATCGCCTCCAGTATTTTTTACGGCCCGACGCCCAACGGTTGGCGGATCCGGCCTATCTGCGCATCAACACGCATCTTACGCTGAACACCGCCCTGTTTGCCGTCAAGGAACTGGCCGCGCACGATCCGGCATCCAAGACTATTGCCGCGCATATCCCGCACGGCATCCTGCAGGTTGAGGTCCGGCCCGATGGCCCCTGCGCATTCCTTGAATTCAGCCCGCAGGGCATTCGCGCGGCCAAAGGGGTTTGTGCCTCCCCCGCCGCGCGCATGACGTTTCGCGACATCGGCGTGGCCAACGCCCTGCTGACGAATCAACTCGACGCCTTTCTGGCCGTGGCGCAAGGCAGCGTCATCCTGGAAGGCATGCTGCCCATGATTGACAACACGAATCTGATTTTGGACCGCGTGCCGGCCTATCTGGCCTGATGGCGCGCAAACGGCATCCGCCAAGCAACAAAACGGATGGTATGGACAGGACAGACAAGATAAACGGCGTTTTCTTTTCGCCTAGTGTTCATCCGGCGTCGTTTTTCGTCTTTTCGGCGGTTGTTGTCTCGGTTCTGGCTTTCTGGCCCTTGGGCGCCCTAGCCGGCGAAGTCACGATTGATCCGGATAGGCCGGTTTTACACGTCTCGCCGCTTTTGGAATATCTCGTATTGCCCGCTCCCGCCTCGCCGGAAGAATTCCCGCCGCCGCCGGAACAGGGCGATTTTCAACCCATCAAGGGGCCGGACATTCGCTTTGGCCTCACCGATCGTTCCACGGCCTACTGGTTTCGATTGACCATCAACAATCCCTTGGACGTGGAAAACCGTCAATTTCTCAAGGTGGACAACCCGCGATTGAACACGGTGGTTTGTTATGTTCCCAAGCCCGAAGGCGGTTTCACGACATATCACGCGGGCACCGATCATGCCTTCAGCCATTACGCCCAACCGTGGCCGCAGCCCACCTTTCGCATCATCACGGCTCCCCATTCCCAGACGACCCTCTACCTTTGCATTCGAAACAAGGGATGGACCGAGGCGCATGTCTATCTATGGCAAACGTCACCATTCCTGGAGCATATGGCCCGTTGGATACTTATACTCGGATTGTTCTACGGCGTGCTGATCGCCATTGTCCTGCATAACATCCTTATTTCATTGCGGCTGCATGGGCAACCTTTCTTCTATCATGCCCTGTTTGTGCTGGCTTGCATCGGCTATCAGCTGTCGTTTCACGGCACGGCCCACCAGTTTCTTTGGCGCAATGCCCAGTGGTGGACCGACCGTTCCGTGTTCTTCTTCATTGGATTTGGCATATGTCTTGCCTTTCTTTTCACCCGGAGTTTTTTGAACACGGCATCCTTGGCGCCCCGTCTGGACAAAATCCTGGCCGCAATGGCCTTATTGAGTCTCGCGATTCCGCTCGGCAAAACCACCGAATTCCTCTGGGTCAACGTTTATACCCATGTCCTGAGCCTGATAGCCCCACCCTTGCTTATTGCGGCGGGATGGATTTCGCATCGCAGGGGCAACCGGTCCGCACGGGCCTTTTTAATGGGTTGGGGCGTCATGCTCACCGGCGCCATCGTCATTGGTCTGTGGGGACTCAATCTGCTTCCGGATCATTTCATTTTCAGAAATTTGTTCCATATCGGATTTATTTTCATCCCGCTGCTCCAATCTTTCGCACTAATGGATCACATCCGCCATCTGGAACAGCGCAACCAGCAGGAATTGGAGCGTCAAGTGGCCGAACGGACGCACGAACTGCAGGAGGCGCTCGACAATGTCAAGACGCTGCGAGGCTTTATCCCGATATGCGCGCGCTGCAAAAAAATCCGCGACGACGCGGGATACTGGAACAGCATCGAAGCCTATGTTCGCAAACATTCCGACGCGGATTTCACCCACGGCATTTGCCCGGAGTGCACCCGCGTGCTCTATGGAATTGAACTTGACTTGGACAGGAAACCCGGCAAAACAACAACCCGAACACAATCAACCGTACCGCCGGTGCTGTCCGAAGAGGATGAAAACGGGAGTCAATCATGAAGAAGTATGAATACAGCCAATCGGCGGCCCTGTTCGCCCGCGCGGCGAAAGTCATTCCATGCGGGGTATACGGCCACTTCAGCCCGGCGCCCTGCGTGCCCGTCGCGCATTACCCTTTTTTTACGGCACGCGCCAAAGGTTCGCATTTCTGGGATGTAGACGGAAATGATTTCATTGATTACATGTGCGCATACGGCCCCATGGTCCTCGGTTACATGAACCGAGTGGTGGACGCCGCCTACGCAAAGCAGATGGCCCTTGCGGATTCCGCCAGCACAGCCTCCCCGCGCATGGTTGAACTCGCCGAACTGCTTGTGGATCTCGTACCCGTGGCGGACTGGGCGTTCTTTGCCAAAAACGGCGCGGATGTGACGAATTACGCCTTCATGACGGCGCGCGCGGCGACAGGCCGGAAGAAAGTCGTCGGCATCATCGGGGGCTATCACGGCACCTCGCCCTGGATGCAGGCGCCCGGACACCACGGGGTCGTCGAGGACGACCACAAAAACGTGATTCGCATACCGTGGAATGATGTCGGCGCCTTGGAACGCACCATCGCCGCACATCCCGGCGAAATCGCCGCGTTTATCTCGACGCCGTATCATCACCCTGTTTTCGCCGACAACGAATTGCCCGCGGACGGCTATTGGCAGAAAGTTGAAACGCTGCTCCGCCGGCACGGCATTGTTTTTATCGTGGACGACGTGCGCTGCGGATTCCGGCTCGACATGGGCGGGTCGAACGAATACTTTGGGTTCAAGCCGGACCTGATTTGCTTCTGCAAGGCCATCGGAAACGGGTACCCCATTTCGGCGCTGGTCGGCACGGATGCGCTAAAAAACGCTGCGGCGAAAGTGTTTCACACGGGCAGCTACTGGTTTTCGGCGGGTCCCATGGCGGCGGCCATTGCATGCTTGAAGGAACTGAAGCGCCTTGACGGTCCGCGCGTCATGATGGAAAAGGGCACGAAACTTCTGGATGGCATGGTCAAAATCGCCAAGAGCCACGGGTATACGCTCAAGGTATCCGGGGCGCCGTCCATGCCCTACCTGCGCATCACCGACGATCCCAGCCTCATGTTCCATCAACGATTGTGCGGTGAATGCACCCGGCGCGGCGCCTTTTTCACGTCACATCACAACTGGTTCCTCTCCACGGCGCATACGGACAAGGATATCCAGCGCACGTGGGATATTTTCGACGATGCATTTGCCGCCCTGCTGGCCAAACCGGTGAAATCAACAAAAAGGGTTGAGTCCGCCCCCAGACGGAAAAAGATCAGCGAAAAATCGGAGGCCGAATAAAGCGAAGCGGCGGCCCCATTTCAGACAGCCAAAACGCAATCCGTCGCATTACCGGCTCAAATAAGTGGCCGTCTTCCTTACGCGCGTCGTTTGGGGATCAAGGCCGAGCAGTTGTGCGATTTCGCGCGTTTTCGCGAGCCGGCCGCCCACGAGCCGCGTGACAAACCGCACGCACCACCGATCGCCCTCACACGCTTCCAAGGCCAATTCCGCGATGGCGGGACGTATATCCACCGTAACGGAAGCCGGTGAACGCCGTGGCCCGCTGGGGCGTCCCTTCCGCTCGACGAATACGCTGGAGGATTCGACGATTTCGCGTATTCGCACGGCCGCCTCTTTCGGATCGCCGACGGCATATAACCGGTACTCGCAGCCGGTCACGGCGCTCATCAGCGACGGCGCGTTCAACGGGACCTCCGCCGCCTCATACGCACACATTCCCACTGGAAGAGTTGCCTGCAATCGCGCCAGGCACGAATCCGGAGCGATGCGTTCCCGCAACAGCACATCCATGTAATCGGCTTCGGATTCCTCGCCGACAGGCGGCGCGGTCGAAAACGTCACTTTCGGATGCGCGTGAAATCCCTGCGAATGCGACACCGGCAACCGGGCACGCCGCAAGGCGCGAATCCACGCGGCAATCCATTCGAGGTTCGAGAGAAACCGCGCCTCGTCGAAACGTCCGACACGAAAACGCACGCGTTGCGCGGGCGGCGGTTCCTCACGCGATTCGATCACAACCGGCGCGGCGCTTTCCCTGCGATCCGCCGCCTCCCGCCAACGCGCCTGCATCGCGTTGCATTCGGCGGACAATGCCCCGCGCACGCCGCATTGATTGCAGACGGCCCGGCGGCAGTCGGAAGTCTCCGCGCCGTCTTGCGCCTTGGCCCATTCCAAGCGCAGCCAGTCCATCGAAACGCCCGCGTCAATGAAATCCCACGGAAGAGGCGCATCCAACGGGCGTTCGGCAAGCATCGCATCCACCGGATACCGAGTTTCCCCGATGGCCTTGCCCCACGCGTTCATATCGAGTAAATCCGACGACGAATCGAGGCGCGCGCCATGGCGGAAGGCCGATTCGATCAAATCGGCCGCGCGCCGATCCCCGCGCGCGATGAGACCCTCGATAAACGACGATTCCGGTTCGTGGTATCCGAACTTGATCGCCGAAAACCGCTTGAGTTCCCGCGCAAGGATGGCCTGCCGCCTGCGGATTTCATCAAACCCAATCTGCCCCGCCCACTGGAACGGAGTGAACGGTTTCGGCACAAAGGTTGACACCCCCGTTGTAATCCGGGCGCGACGGTTTATTTCTTTTGCGCGGGCGAACGCTTCCCGGCACAGGGCCGCGATCGCCTCGACATCTTCATCCGTTTCCGTCGGCAGTCCAATCATGAAATAGCATTTGACGTGCTGCCACCCGCGCCGCATCGCCTCCCCGATGACCGTGAAAAGCGTTTCGTCGTCGAAATTTTTATTGATCACCGCGCGCAGTCTCGGCGTGGCGGCTTCCGGCGCGAAGGTCAGACCGCTGCGTCGAACGCCAGAAATGGCATCGGCCAGTTCCACCGCGAAGGTGTCGAGCCGCAGCGACGGCGCCGACACGGCCGCATCGTCCGCATGGGCACGACGCGCCGCCTGCGCAAACAAAGTCCGTGCTTCCGGATAGTCGCAACTCGAAAGCGACAACAGTGAAATTTCCTCGTATCCCGTCCTACGAAGCGTCTCGTCCATCAATCGTTCAATGGTGTCAATCGAACGCGTTCGCACGGGACGGCCAATCATTCCAGCCTGGCAGAACCGGCAGCCGTGCGCACACCCCCGCATGATCTCGATGCCGGCGCGGTCGTGGACAAGTTGCGCAAATGGCACCAGATACGATTCGGGCACGGGCGCGGCATCCAAATCGGTCACAGTCCTCCGCACGATTTTCCGTGCGGGATTCGATACGATTGCGCCGTCCGCCCGAACCGCCACGTCATGAAGGGCCGGCACGAACACACCGGATAGGCCGCCCAGGGATTCAAGTTTTTCCCGGCGCGTCCCCTGCCTAAGGCCACGCAAACAGGAAGCGATTTCGCAAACGGCCTCCTCCCCGTCGCCAACGACAAAGGCGTCAATGAACGGGGCCATCGGATCGGGATTCAACGCGCCCGGCCCGCCCGCCACGATGATCGGGTGCGCGTTTGCCCGTTGATTGGAACGCAACGGCAATCCGGCCCGATCGATCATGTTCAACACGCTGGTGTATGTCAGTTCCGACTGGAGGGTAAAACCGATGAAATCCATTTCCGCGAGCGGCGTTTTCGATTCAAGCGTAAACAGCGGCGTTCCCCGCGCACGCAAAACCGCTTCCAAATCCGGCGCGGGCGCATAGGCCCGCTCCGCCCAGCACCACGGCAACCGGTTCAAGATGGCATACAAAATGTGCAGCCCCAGGTTGCCGAGTCCCAACTCGTACAAATCGGGAAATGCGAGACAAACACGCAATTCCACGGCGCCCGTGTCCTTGTGTACGGCATTCCATTCCGTGCCCAGGTATTGGGCCGGTTTCGACACGCGTGGGAGGATTTCATTGAGAACGAGCGACCGGAGATTCATTGGTCCATTATCCCGAAGGCGCCGGCATTCGTTCAAACCTTGCACCGGCGCAATGGCGTTGCGGGATCAACCCTTCCCCGCGAGCGCCGATGCGATCGCTTCGGGACTCGGCGGGATTTCGTCCCAAAAGGCACGTTCCGCGCCATCCTGTATGAGATAAAATCGCGGCGGCGATTCCCCGATAAAACTATAGAACAATCGAATTTGGTCCCCAAGGGAATAGATTGGAAATTCCGGGCGCGTGTTTTCGTAAAAAACCGCGGCCGATCCGGGTTTTTCTTCATAACCCAGCCCAATGATCGGCGGGCATTCGGGATCGGAGGCAAGGGCGTTCAGGGCCGGCACCGTCGCCATGCACTCCTCGCAGGTCATGCTCATCATCGCAACCAAATAAGTCCCTTCTCCGAGGTTCCATGCCCGGCCATCGAGTTCGAATACAAACTGCGCAAACGGCCGATCCTTGGGCTTGACGGATTGAAGGCGTCCCGCCGCAAACGCCGTGAGGGCCGTGGTTGCCAAAATCGCCAGCGCGACGCCGGCAAACAATACTCCCTGCGACGGCTGTGCCTTTTTGCGTCCGCCAAAACCCACGATGGCCAAAACGGCCAGAAGGATGTTCTTTGCCATCGAAATGCCCGGCGACATTTCGATGGGGCCGAAACAGCCGCAGTCCTTCAATCCCGCGAAGGCCCAACCGTACGCGATAAGAATCGTGAACAGCGCGAGAACGATCAATACCAGCAGATGCAGCAATCCGCGCAAGTCAATCCGGGCCAGCAACAAGATTCCGAGCGTCGTTTCCACCGCGAGCGTCGCCAATGCGGCCGCCGCCAGCAATACCGGTTCATGAATTACGCCATAATGCGCGATCTGGACCGAGAACAGGTTGATATCGAGCGCCTTCAGAATGGCGCCCGCCAAAAATACCAGTCCCAGCAGCCGATCGGTCCATGGCGCCAGCGCGTGACATGCGTTTTTGAAAGAAAACATGCGGAAAGTGTACGAAAGCCGCCTCGCCGGGGCAAATCATCTCCGGAATGTGCGATTGGAAGGTTCTTCATGCGCAAACAAGGCGATCGCGTCCGTTGGCGCTGGGATTTTGAAATAGGATACCATTCCATCGGCATCCGAGACGCAACGCACAGACAAAGGAAGCAACGGCATGGAACACGTCAATCCCCCCGAAGGTTCGGTTGTTTCGGTAAACATTTCTGAACGGCAGGGCACATCCAAACAGCCGGTGGACGCGATCGTCATTGATTCGCAAGGGGTAAGCGGCGATGCGCATGCGGGCCATTGGCATCGCCAAGTGAGTCTGCTTGCCGCCGAAAGCATCGAACGGTTCTCAAGGGAGGCCGGCCAGACCTTTCTGCCCGGCGAGTTTGCCGAGAACATCACCACGCGAGGCGTTGGACTGGCCGATGTGGCGATTCTGGATCGACTCTTGCTTGGCGGGTCGGTCGAGTTGGAAGTGACGCAGTTGGGCAAGGAATGCCACGGATCGGGCTGCGCCATATTCCAGCAGGTGGGGCGTTGCGTCATGCCGAAGGAAGGCGTGTTCACCCGCGTCATACGCGGCGGGACGGTCCGGCCCGGCGATGTCCTTGCGCACAAGCCGCGCATCCTGCGCTGCCGCATTGTCACGTTGAGCGATCGGGCCAGCCAGGGCGTTTATCCCGATCGCGGCGGTCCGCGCGTCCGCGAATGCCTCGAGCGTTTTGCAAGGGAGAAGCGTTGGCAACTGGACGCCGCCTCGGCAATCATTCCCGACGACGCGGACCAACTGCGCGGCGCGTTGATTGACGCGCAGGATGCCGGCGTGCATACGGTTTTCACAACCGGCAGCACCGGTCTCGGCCCCCGCGACATTGCGCCCGAAGTCGTCTCCGAACTCGCCGATAAAATAATCCCCGGCATCATGGAGCACATCCGAATCAAATACGGCGCCGACAAACCGAACGCCCTGCTCAGCCGGTCAGTGGCCGCCATTTTCGGCCATACCCTTGTATATACCCTTCCGGGAAGCGTCAAGGCTGTGGATGAATATATGGCCGAAATCCTGAAAACGATCGAACATGCCATTTTCATGCTGCACGGTCTCGACACCCATTGAATACCCGCGTCTTGAATGCCGCGGATGAAGCGTTGTAGAACACGTGCGCGGGTTGCTGGGCGCATTCCTCGACACCGGTTTGGGAACGACGGCGCTTACCAGGCCCGAGGACGTGCTGGCCAATGAAATAATCGTGTTCGGAGATTATGTCCGAATAGACGAGCAGACGTGGGCTCCGGGCATTTCGTACCAGGACGCGAGAATATGCAGACTGACCATCCAGGTAGAAGGTCAATTCTTTTACATTGTAGCCCGCCATTGCTGTCCAAAAGAATTGTAAAAAAAACACAAAACCGCAAGGAGCCACGTTTTACCTCTTTATTCCGTTCATCGGTTCGATATCTGCGACTATCTGCGTCATCTGCGGAAAATCACATGATCCACAGATGACGCAGATATACGCAGATGGAAAACAGGGCACGGATATTCGGGCCAGGCGATTCCGAACTCAAATCCGCATGTCAGAGCGGCCCAAAATACGATTGATCGGGAACACTTCTTCTTCATCGCGAAGAAAAGGTGTCCCAAGAACGCTTTCCCGGAAAAAACGTTGTTTATTTACTCAAAATGGCTTTCTACAAGCCGCCATTTGGACAGAGATGGTAGCCCGCGAAGACTTGATAACCTCGAAAAAAGATTCAGGAAGAGACGTCGATCTGGAAGATGTCCGAGTCTTGGAGACACTCCCGTAAGACACGCCAAGATCGTCGTCTTAATCCGCTCGCTGGCTGTGAACTGTTCCCGGAATGGCGGGGACGGCATATTTGATTATCGTGTTTCTTCAAAATACTCGAAGGCGTCTATGATGTCGAGGTAGACACCGTCGAATCCGGCGGCGAGGATGCGGTCGAGGTAGGCGTCCGCGGAGCCGAGTATGACAGCCTGCCAGGCCGGATCCCAATACCGGACTTTATAGTTGCCGGGCCAGTCGGGGTTTTCGGCGGCGATCCATGAGGGGGGGTGACTGCTCCATGCGCTTTGCCAATAATAACGGTAGTCCTCGGCCTCGCCAATGCTCATGTAGGCGACGACGAGACGACGTCCGCCGCCGGCTTTGGTCTTGAGGGATTCGATGTCCGCGCTGGACAGGGTCTCATCCTGGAAGAACAGGTCCATGATGAAGAGGTCGTAATCCGTGGCGCGAAGGGCCGACAGGAACGCGTCCTTTGTCGGATACCCGCCGGGATTGATAAGGTAGAGGAAATTCTTCGCGTCGGCGAGCGTGTTTACATCGTTATTGTGGGCGAGATAGGGCGCGGACGGATAGCCGGGGATGTTGTCCAACTCGCGGTGGTCGGCGGCAAAACCCAGGTATCCGCGCGCGGCATTCGACGCATACGAATTGTCCATCTTGGCGTGGTCCCAGCAGTAATCCGTCACGAGGGGCCGAATCCCGTGCGCGAGGGCCAGTTCAAGAAATCCGAGCAAATAGTCGCGCTCGTTCGCGGGTGTCGCGACGTTGTCGTTCGTGAAACCGTAGAAGAGGTCTTCGCGGCCCACGCCGTCTATCGCGTTCATGTATTCCTGCGCGGGCGGTCCGTCAGACTCGCCGTTCAGGGACAGCAGTTCCTGTCCGTTCTGCGGAATGACGATGAAGTCTGGGGCGATCGTTTTCGCGTGCGCGGAAATGGACTGGACAAACGCTCGCATGTCCTGGCGGAAATCGCGGTCGCCTTCCGGTTCCAGACAGCACCCGGCCAATGCAATCAGTAAAACTCCCGTCGAAAGCGAGAAACTCGTTCGCATGATGTCATCCTCGCGGCAAGACTGCACTACCTTCAATTAGACATCGGACAGCGGAAGAAATCAACCGCCCGCCGGAGCTTGTGGCGGAGAGCGATCCGCCCTGACACGATTATCATTATGCGCACAAGCATGAAAACAAAAGCATTCTCTTGGATTACTCCACAAGCGATTGAAGAGGTTCATAACTTCTTGTTTCGATTACGATTACGAGCACGAACCGAGTCGCGGTCAGATGAATTTTCAAAATAGTTCTACCGGCGGAAGTCCTTTTGCCTCAAATAAAAATCTACTCGGAGTGGGAAGTTTGCAGTTCGCGGTCAAAGTGGGCAAAATAGCGGCTTGCCCGGTCGCCAAGCCTGCGCTTGCTTTTCCATGCAGCGCCGAATTTCAATTCGGTATTTCATGGCCGGTTTTGAAATCGGCGCCGCGTTGTGCGGGGAAGGTTGCGTGCGCAAACAAGCCAGGAGGAATTATGCCGATGACATCCAAGGAACGCGTATTGGCCGCGGTCAACCACCGTCAACCGGACCGCGCGCCTATTCAGGTTTATCTGACGCCGGAAATTCATGCCCGGCTCGTGGAGCATTTCGGCACACCGGACATCCTTCCGATTCTCGGCGTGGATTTCCGGCACGTCGAGCCGCGGTATATCGGCCCGGAACGCCCGATTCCGCCCGGTTGCGACCATGTGGATGAATGGGGCGTCGGGTACAAGACCATTCATTTCACGACCGGCGCCTATGCCGAGGCGCACCATTTGCCGATGGCGCCGCCCGTGACCCTGGAAGAAGTCGAGGCGTTTCCATGGCCGACGGCCGATTTGTTCGACTATTCGGACATCGAGGCGCAATGTGATCAGTTGAAGGATTTCGCGGTTTGTCACGGCAGCGCGGGCATACCGGATATTGTCAACGGCGTCAGCCGGGGACGCGGCATGGAACAGGTCGTCATGGACATCGTGACGGAGGATCCGGTGGGCGTGGCCATCATTGACAAACGCTGCGACGTCTTGTACGAACGGTGCCGCCGGACGCTCGAAGCGGGCAACGGCAAGATTGACATCCTGTGCTTGGGCGAAGATTGCGGCAACCAAGCCGGACCGATGTTTCCGCCGGACGTGTTCCGGCGCTTTTTCTATCCCCGGCTCAAACGTTTTTACGATCTTGCGCATGAATTCGGCGCGAAAGCCATGATGCACTCGTGCGGCAACACGCGGAAATTGATGCCGATATTCATCGAAATGGGCCTGGACATTCTCGACGCGATGCAGCCGGAACCCCCGGGGATGGACGCGGCGGAAATCAAGGCGGAGTTTGGGGACAGGCTTGCCTTTTGCGGCCTTGTCAGCACCCAGGACACGCTGCCTTTCCGGGACGAGGCCGCCTGCCGCGCCGAAGCCCGCCACCGTTTGGAAGTCGTCGGTAAAAATGGCGGATACATCTTCAGTCCGGCCCACTGCATTCAATCCGATACCCCGCTCGAAAATGTGCTGGCCATTTATGAGGAAGCCCTTGGACTCGAAGCGGGGGCGCTGAAAAATTGGAAGAAGTAACCGACAGGAAAGCCGATGAAACATCTGCCGAAACGACATGAAGTGGCCGTAAATGACACATGGGATTTGTCGCCTTTGTTCAAAAGCGACGAGGCGTGGATGCGCGCGTATCGAAAATTGGAACGGCAGATTCCACGGCTCGCCGGTTTCAAGGGCACGCTGGGCCGTTCCGCCCGTTGTCTGCTGGCCTGCCTGGAATTCCAGACACGATTCGAGCGCGAGGCGGAACGCCTAGGCGAGTATGCCGGACTAAAAGCCGCGGAAGACGTTGGAAACAGTCGGTACCAGGGGTTAGTGGCCCGGTACATGCACCTCGCGACGAATGCCAACGAACAGGCCAGTTACATCGCGCCGGAAATCCAGGCCATTCCTGCGGGGCGCATGCGCGAATTTCTCAAGGACAAATGCCTTGCGCCCTATCGCTTTCAACTCAAAAAATTGCTGCGCTACAAGCCCCATATCCTCTCCCACGCGGAAGAGCGGCTGCTGGCGATGCAGGGCGAGGTGATTGAAGCCTTGCCGCGCATCTTCAACCAGTTGAACGACGCCGACCTTTCCTTTGGCGCATGCGAGGACGATCGTGGGAAGAAAGTTCCGCTCACGCAGGGTTCGTTCCGGAGTTTTCTCGAATCGCACCGGCGCAGCATCCGCAAAAAGGCCTTCGATCAATTCTATGCGGAATACGACGCGCATAAAAACACACTGGCGGCCGCCCTTAACGCCTCGGTATTGCAGGATGTATACCAGGCGCGTGTCCGACACTTTCCCTCCGCGCGGGAGGCGGCGCTTTTCGCGGACAACGTTCCGATCGCGGTCTACGACAACTTGATCGAAACGGTGCGCGCCCATTTGGATATTGTCCACCGGTATCTTGCCATTCGGAAAAAGGCGCTAAGGCTTAAATCGCTCCACGTCTACGACACCTACGTGCCGTTGGTGCAGACGGTCACCCGCCGCACCCCCTACGAAAAGGCCGCGCGGACCGTTTGCGAGGCCTTGTCCCCCCTGGGCAAAGAATATGTCCGCCCGCTGGAGGAAGGACTTCTGAAAAAACGCTGGGTGGATCGCTACGAGAACGCCGGCAAGCAAAGCGGCGCTTTTTCAAGCGGAAGTTACGATGGTCTTCCCTACATTCTCCTCAACTACCGGGACGATGTGCTCGATCATGTTTTCACACTCGCACACGAGGCCGGACACTCGATGCACTCGTACCTCAGCGCACGGAGCCAATCCTTCCAGGACTACCGGTACAGCATCTTCGTGGCCGAGGTGGCCTCGACCTTCAACGAACAATTGTTGAACGCGCACCTGCTCGAACAGGCCAAGGATCGCGAAACACGGGCATATCTTGTCAACCGCGAGATTGACGAGATCCGGGGCACGCTGATCCGGCAAACTATGTTCGCCGAATTCGAGCGGAATATCCATGCTGTCGTCGAAAACGGCGAACCGCTGACACTCGAACGGTTTCGTGCGGAATATCGTTCCCTGCTCGACGCGTATTTTGGACCCGAAGTCGTAATTGACGACGCGTTATCGCTTGAATGTTTCCGCATCCCCCATTTCTACAGCGCGTTCTACGTGTACAAGTACGCGACGGGACTCTCGGCGGCCATTGCGCTGTCGCGGGCCGTCCTGCAAGGCGGCGAGGCAGAGCGAAAACGTTATCTGGCCTTTCTTCAATCGGGCGGGTCGCGGTTCCCTCTCGACCAACTGCGCCATGCCGGCGTGGACCTTTCCCGCCCACGGCCCGTCACCGACGCCATGGAACACTTCAGGGCGCTTGTAAACGAACTTGAAACGCTTGTGTGAAAAAACGTATATCAAGGGATGGACGATGTTTTATACCATTCATGCCACCGATTGTGAATGTTGTTTTCACTAATGGACAAGGGGGTAAAGGCAGTGTTCAAAATGTATTGGATGGTTCTGTTTGTGTTGTTTTTTGTGCCGGTCGTTGCCGCCGGAGACGGCGCATCGGCTTTGTTCGACGATCTTGCTACAATGCCGGATTTCACATCGCGCCGCGAAAGCAGCAGCAATGCGGACCTGTACAAGAACGGCGACGCGAAAAACATCGCGCCCGGGCAGACGCTCACACTGGGCGAACTCGAGGGACCGGGCATCATCACGCATATTTGGTGCACGGTTGGTATGAACGATCCGTTCTACGGGCGTTCGCTGGTACTTCGGATCTATTGGGACGGGCTGGACAAGCCCAGCGTCGAAGCGCCCCTGGGCGATTTCTTCGGGGTAGGCCACGGGGCGTGGATCACCTACACCTCGCTGCCCGCGGCGGTCACATCGAACGGACGCGCCCGCACGTGCTACTGGCGGATGCCGTTTCGCAAGAGCGCGCGCGTTACGTTGACGAACGAATCCGAAGATATCGAATGCGATTCCTTCTACTACTATCTGGACTGGCAAAAGAAGGATTCGCTTCCCGAAGACACGACGTATTTTCACGCACAATACCGGCAGGCCACGCCCGCCGAACCCGGCGATTACACGATCCTCGAAACGGACGGCGCCGGACAGTATGTGGGAACCGTGTATTCCGTCCATCAGATGGAAAACGGCTGGTTCGGTGAGGGGGACGACCGCTTCTACATTGACGGCGAGGAAACGCCCTCGCTACGCGGAACCGGCACGGAAGACTATTTCAACGACGCATGGGGTTTCCGGCCCTTCTCGACGCCCTATTACGGCGTTCCGCTGTTCGAGGGTTATTTCGCCGGGGACCGCGTCACGGCGTATCGGTGGCATTTGATCGATCCTGTGGCTTTCAAGAAATCGCTCAAGGTCACCATCGAGCATCGGGGCAGTATTTTCACGGACGACCTTTTGGAACTGGGCGGTTTTCTCGAGCGGTCGGACTGGATTAGTTCGGTCGCGTTCTGGTATCAGCGACCACCCGCTGGCCTTGATCGCCCTTGGCCTTCCGCAAGGGATCGCCTTCCCCCCTACAAAACCATCGAAACCCATGCGCTCGAAGTCCGCGGAACGCCGTCTCAACTTCTTCTCAAGGAGAAAGACGGCGTCATGTACATGCCCGCACAAGGCGACGGCGCCATCGAACTCGACTTTGAAGTGGCCGAAAAGGGCGTTTACACACTGCAAGCGATAATGCTTTACTCGCTTATAGGCAGCGTCTACCAGCCGATGATTGACGGCAAAGCCTTTGGCGGACCAATTGATTTCAATTCGGTTGGAATGGACCGCTTGCCGGTATCGCTCGACCGGCACACCCTTGAGGCGGGCAAGCATACGTTGCGTTTCGAAGGCCGGGGATCATCGCCCAACATGCGCGCCGGCACAAAACCTCTTTTCGCCCTCGGCATATCCCATCTGATCCTGCTGCGCCTCGAGGACATGAAAGGGTTTCGTGTGGAGATGGAAAAAGCCCTCGCGGAAAAGGCCGGCATCAAGTGATTGCGGCCCTCGTGGGACTCCTGTGCGCCGTCGTCCCGGAGGAACGGGAAGCGTCGTTCGATATCTGGGATTGGACCGCGCCCTGCCAGGATCTGGCCCTATTCGAAACATGGACCGCGGATCTCGTTGCGATGGGATTCAATCGCATCGAGATTTCCGTTCCTTGGAAACATGTCGAGCCACGACGGGGCCAATACGAGATCAAATGGCTTTCTGAACGCCTCGCCGTCTGCAAGCGCCACGGCGCCGGCATGCGGTTGCGCATCAACAGTTACTATGGCGGCGCCACACCCGACTGGTACGACGGCGACACATGGGTCGCGGCGGACGGATCGCCCGTGCCGCAGAAACCGCCGTCCATTATGGATGAGCGCTTCTGGAGTCGCTTCGCTCCTCTTTGCACAACGCTTGCCCGGGCATGCGCCGGCGAGGACGTCTATTTCAGCCCGTTCATCGGCATCCATGCGGAACTGAAATGGTCGGAGTGGTGGAGTTACGATCCTTCGACGCTGGCCGCGTGGCGCAAGGCGATTGCATCGCCCCGCCCCGCTTGGCTGCGCGACGTGGTCGAGCGCAACACGCCTCTCCCCGAAAAACCGCCGGTTCCGGGGCCAACCCAAGGCGTTCCCGACCGCAATCCGGCAAACCGCGCATGGATTGCATTTCGCGAACAGTGCTGGCGCGAAGCCGTAGAACGGTTTGCCGCGGCCGTTCGTGCGGGCGATCCGAAAGCGCGCTTGTCGGCGCCGTTGGGCGAAAGTTACCGGAAAGAAAGCGCAGCGATGTCCAATCTCGACTATTGGGGCTTGTCGCGCGGCATGGATCAGATTGTTCATTCCTACGATTTCTTCTGGCATGTCAAGGATGATGCCTGGACCGCGGCCACGGCGGTGGACAGTTTTCGCGGCATCGCGCAACGGCCCGTTCAATTCGAATTCGATGCCTATCAGTCCACGATTGGGCTTGGATACAGCCACGGCCAACTTCTGGCGATCGGCCGGCAGGCCGCACAAGCCGGCGCTGGATTGAAAGTCGCCAACTACTCGTACAATGCAGAAATGCCCTCTACTTTTCCCTTGTTGCGGGACTTGGTCTCTGTATTCGCCGAACACGGGGAGAATGTACCGCACGGCACGAACCGATTGGTATCCCGTAAAGACACGGTCCTTCTGTTTTTATCAAAGTGGACCCATTATTCATACCGCGAAGCAAACCAATGGGTTCACGACGCCCAATTTGGTGTATACAAGTTGTTTCGCGATCTTGAAATTCCCGTTCGCATCGTGAATGAAGATAATCTTTCCGAAGACCTATCGGGCTACCGGCTGTTGTTCAAAGCCTTCAGTCCGCGGGCCTTGCTGCCCCAAAGCGCCCAGGAACGCCTTGATCGCCATCCCATGCCGGTCATTGCGGATTTGGAAGGGATTCCTCCGCTGTACGCCGAATCTGCCCCTTTGCCGGCGGAAGGCATCGCCCGCCTGAACGTTGCACCGGCCAATGGCCCCATAGGCCCCACGGATCTCGCATCCATGGGAAACGGTTATGCCTTTGCACTGAACACGGCCCACCATAAACTGGCGGCGCACAAGCCCGGTTCCGTCATTCTCGGATATCCGATAGGACTGCTTTACTTGCGCGACAGCGAACCGCGAGCCCATCGGGAAATGATCCGGTGGGCCATGGAACGCGCGGGGACTTCCCGATAGGCAGGCCCCGTCAAGGAAGCAGGCGGCGAATTTCCTGTTCGACCGCTTCCGCCACGACATCCGGCCGGGTTGGGATGGACAGGGTCCAGATACAGCGACTCTTCCGCACCCACAAACGCCTCGTACAGGTTGATCAGCGAAGCGCCGATTTCCCGGCAGGTTTCCATCAGCGTCGGCTTATAGTGCTCGGGCGCCGGTTTCCGTTGAGGAACCTGCTGTTCCTCTGGCCAGCGCAGAAAAACGATCGGGATCCCGCAGGCGCAAGCAGCGGATTGCGCAAACCCTGCTCATTCGTGGACAGTATAAAATGGACGTCACAATTCTAACAGCGTCCCTTTATCTCGTAATTCTCCAGATTCGGTCTCAGCAGCCAGCAAATACCCGGACCGCTGACATGTACCCGGTCCAAGGCCGACATGTCGTGCGCCTTGAGAGGCGCCGGGCCATCCTGCCTCGCCGCCTGTTGCCGGCGGGCTTGCCAGTTCAGAGTCCTATGCGCATCCGCTTCCAATACGGCGGCCGCCAGAATGACGGCGGCAACGGCCAACACGTCGGCAAACAAGACTCTTCACTTCCAGGATCGCTTTTGTTATAATCCGCCCGCTTTGACAGGTTGAGTTGGATAGCGTTACCGCAAATTACCCATGAAAGGGACGATTTCAATGGCGGTGAAATATCATTGTCGGAAATGTGGAAAACGTTTTTTGGACTGGGGCGCCGAGAAACTGGGATATAAGTGCCCGGAATGCGGCGACGAGGAACTGGTGCGTCTGGGCGCGGGTGACGACAAGGCCGTCCGGAAACCCTCACTCAAGCGCAAGCCCCGGCGCCTTATGCCATCCACCGCCCCAGACGAGGCGAACCTCCTCGGCGAAGATTTGGATGAAATCGAACCGGAAGAAACGATCGTCGAAACCACCGATTCCATCTTTCTCGATGCAGATGACGATGATACGCGCACGGACGTGGCCATCGAGGAAGTTATCGTGCCCGACGACCTTGCCGAAGAAGAACCCACCGATGTCGAAGTGGTAGACGATCTTGGCTTCGATGCCGGTACACAAGTTGAAGTGGAAGTGGACGAAGCGCCGATGGCCGATGCCGACGATTGGTCCAAGTAAGATTATCCAATTGGAATATTGAATAAGCCTTATTCTGACAACGGAGGCAAAGACTTGGGTTCGGAGACCAGATCCGCCGCCGTGGTCGCCTGAAGAAAACGAAGCACTTCGTTGCGCACAGGTTCCCACTTGGCGTCCAGTACGCAGAGACCTTCTTCCGGGCATCCTTTTTTCCCCAGCATGCACTCCGTCCACCGTCGGAAATTTTCGAATGGCTCGAGGGCCTCGTAAAGCGTCACCTCATGCGCGGGGTGGGCCAGGCGAACCCCCCCTCGCACGCCTTTTTGCGAGAGAATGATGCGTTCGCGCGCAAGGATATGGAGTAATTTGCCCAAGTAGTTGACTGGCGCATCTATTTCCTTCGCCAGCACCGCCGTCCCCAACCAACTGTCTTCCGGAACTTTGGCCAATTCCGCCAACGCCCGGATCACGTACAAACCCGTCTTCGAAATCATGCATTCCCGACTTTCAACCGGCATCCCCGGCACTTCAAGGACGTGTTTTATACACGACACCGGTACAGAAAATCAAAGTCTGGCACGGGTTTCAGAAACAATCAACCCTTCTGGCGGGAAAGGGCCGGTTCACTGGGCGCCACGGGTTTCAATGCAAGCGATCGCGGGGCAATGATGCCCAAGGACACAATGAACTTGATGGCGTCTTCAACCGAGAGTTTACAGTATCGGGCATCGCCAAGCGCCACCATCTGCACAAATCCCACAGTCATGTTGGGGACGGTCGGCACGAAAACCTTCAGGTATTCGTTTCCATCGGGTAGCCGTATGCGGCCGGTCACGAATCCGACAGCCTTCATGCCGTGTATGGGATAATCAATCAGGACGACTTCCCGGCCTTGCCCTCTTCTGTCATCGCTGGGGGCAAGCCCCTCGATGACCTGTTTTGACGCGATATAGACCGTTTTCACAACCGGAATGCGTTGGATGATTATTTCGGTGAGGGAGAGTAGTTTGCGGCCCAGCACGAAATTGGTCACGAATCCCACCCCGTAAAGCGCCAAGAAGAAGATCAGTACGGATATGGCCACGACCGTGTACGGTTTCATGGGGCCGGCCCATCGAAGGATGTATGGCGACAGTTTGCCCGCAGTGAGATCGTAAAGAAAACCCAAGGCGAAAACGGTGATGCCCAACGGCACGATGACCAATAGTCCCGATACGATCCGCGTGCGCATGTCGTGCCGAAACCGTTGCCACATGTTTTTCTCTTGCCGGCGTCTCTTGCCTAGCATGCCGAATCTCCCCGAGCGCCTGAAGACTCGTCGTCAATGGTTTCCGGCGCCAGAATGCCGCCCGACATAAGGATTTTTACCCCATCCTCGACAGAAAAACCGGTCAGACGTACGAGCGAAGGGTCCATGATCTCGAAGTACCCGCTGGTCGGATTGGGTGTGGTTGGCACGAATACCTTAAAAAATTCGCGCCCTTCGATCTCGATCGTCCCTGTCACGAAGGCAAGCGAATAGACGCCGCGGCGGGGAAACTCGACCAGCGCCACCGACTTGAAACCGTCCCCGTCGCTCTGCGACAACAAGGTTTCGACGATTTGCTTCGAGGCGCCATAAACGCCCTTGACCAAGGGTATGCGTCGGATGATGGATTCCGCAAGGGCTATCAAGCGCCGGCCTACCACCACCGCCGTGACAAGCCCGACCCCATAGAGGACGATAAACAACAACAGGATCGAAAAAGCGGCGGTTAGATAGGCCGGCCATTCCTCGGTAACCCGATTCACCGCAGGAGTAAGACGGCCGGCCGTGAGGCGATAAAACAACTGGATGACATACGCCGAAATGCCCAGTGGCACGATGACCGCCATCCCGGAAATCAGGTTCGCGCGAATGCGCAACCAGATTCGCTCCCAAACGGGCTTCTTACGCGATTTTCTTCTTCGTGCCATGAAAACTTGGGCCGGCGTTTCACCGGGTCGGCGCTATTCCCGCAGCCAACCCTTGTTCCCGCGCCACGCGCACACGCGGATCAGGTTTTGGATTTCTTTGTCTTCTTGGGGCGCGTATTGCCGTAACTGCCGTGCCAGATTTTGCCTCTCTTCGTGCGTCTATCGCCTTTGCCCATTGCATTTCTCTCCATTGCCTTCAAATAAATTATTGGCTGAATGAGGGGATCATAACTTTTCACATACCATACAGACAACCCCCCTCATCATCCACGCCAGTTAGGCCAGGCATAACCGCACGGTCGCCAGTCCACGCGACGGAACGCCCACCGCCACCGAGCCATCCCGGCCAGGCTTGAGGGGTTCCAAGTGTTCCTCATTCAGGTTGCACAGCGACGCTTCAGCGACCGCGCGTTCGCAGACGATCACGGCCTTTGCCTTGCCTTCCGACGGATTCCACAAGCGCACGACAATCCCCCTGCCATCGAACGCCGGTTTGATCGCCGTGGCGACAGCCTTGAGGGATTCGACGCGCAGGAACGAACGCGGCGCGGGTAATTCCGCCGCCGAATGCGTTCGCACGCCGGCCTGCGCGCACGCGACGAGTCGAAGTGCTTCCGGCGCGTCGAATACGCCCGCAAAGGGATACAGCAAGTACTCGAATTCCAACGGCCCAAGCAGTTCGCCGTCCGGTTCGCCGGGCGTGCCGACCGTCTTGAATGTCGAACGGAACAACGTCAGCGCGAGGGATCGGTCGGGCGTTTCCGCGGCCTCGTATTCATGCAGACCAAACGGCGCCAATACAGCCAGACCGCCTGTTTCTGTTTTTACGCCAAAAAAGGACGTGAACGCTTTTTCGGGATTGACACGTTCCTGCCACGCCGCGGATTCCGGCGGCGCCGCGACCGGCCGCTCGACCACGGCAAACGGCGTTTCCGCAAACGACACGTCCGTATCGAGATGCGTTGGAAACAATACACGGAACCGATGGTCCATGCACGTGTTTTCGATCCGCGTCCGCACGCGGACACACGAAGCGCCTTTTTCGACATAAATCCGGTCGGTAACGCGCAATTCGACGCGTTCGCCGGAACGGCGATAGATTCCGCGTTCCATCATGCGCGGCAGTTCGAACACGCGCTCGGCGCGAAACACGGTGCGCAAGGCGCCATCCTCGTCAACGGCCGTTGTCACGCGCGATCCCGGACTGCGGAAGATTATGTCGTCAATCAGCCGCCCACGGGTCCAGCCATCGCCCGAATCACCGCAATCCTCGTAGAGGAACAGGCCGTCGAAGGCAACGCCGCTGGCCTCATGCGTCAAGCAGGCCAAGCCGTTCGGGTGCAAGGTAAAGCCGACAAGGCCCGTGGAAGCAGACAACACGCCCGTCATGCACGAACCGGCATTGCGCGTTCCTTCATCGGTCGGCTCCACGCAAAACCCCGCATAACCGCACGGCGGAAGCGTCATCTCGACGGCAAGATGGTACACGTCTCCCCCATGCGTGGCCTTGCGTCCCATGGAATTGATCGCCTTGAGTTCGACGCCTCGTTCGATACGGGACAGTTGGAACGGAATGCGCCCTCCATCCGCATCCACAAGCGCGAACTTGTTGCAGATTTCAGCCGTTGCGAGACCGTCAACGTACTTTTTCGGCCAGTCCGCGCGAAACGGCACCGCGACCTCGAACACGCCCGATCGCGCGAACGGCAACGGATTGTGGACGACAACGTTCGGCCACGCATCGGGAGCATCGGACGCCTGCCCGACAAGGGCCATCGCGCGGCGCAAGACACCATCGCCGATCAACTCGCACTGATCGAACCGGTATTGCATGTCCCGGTGAACCTGATCGATGCTGCACCCGCCGATTGAATCGTGCGGATGGTTCCGGAGGAGATACTCCCAGGCCTTGTCCACGTAGCGCATGATCGGCACGCAGCCCGCCATCGCCTGGAACGCGGCGTACGGTTCCACCCATTTTTCCAACAGCGCCTGACATCGATCGTTGCGTTCCTTGATTGGATAACGCGACGAAAGGACATGCACGATAAGATATTGGCCGCCGCGGTCCGCCGCGCGCGCCGGTTCGCGCAACTCGCCCGTGCGCTCCGGCAACTGCGCTTCGTGCGCAAGCATTTCTCGCCCGTACTCTTCAAGCGTCGTCCATGAAAACTCGACATCCGGGAAACGTTTTTTCAGTTCGTCCAGCAACCACGGCATTTTTGGATCGGGCCGCTGATGATCGATCGCGTCGAGCAATAAGACGATCGGCGCCTGCGCCCGTTCGGATTCGGACTTGAAATACGGTTCGAAATACCCGGCAATGGCTTCTGTGGGATATTCCTCCCGCTTGAGCCGGCCGCGCACGGCGAAATCAAAGGGGCCATAACTGCCGCAGTCGCGCAGTTTGTTCGTGACCATCCGGCTGCCATCCGGTCCAATCCACACAAAATGCGCCGGATAATTCTCGTCCTGCGTCCCGCGCCAGCAGATCCCCGCGCGAAGGCCGAAGCCGTTCATGATCGTCGGCAACGCGGCAATATGGCCGAACTGATCCGGCGTGTAGGCAAACCGCATCGGCTCGAAACCGAGCGACCGGCACACACGCATGCCCATGGCCAGATTGCGGACATAACTTTCGCCCGAAATCAGCCATTCATCCGGAAGGTCGTACCACGGGCCCGCCAAAAGCCGCTTCGACTTCAGAAACGACACGAGGCGATCGCGGCGTTCGGGACGGATTTCGAGATAGTCCTGCAAGACCACCGCCTGCCCGTCGAGATGAAAACATTTGTACTCCGGATCGCGATCCATCAAATCCATTAGTTCGTCAATCAACTCGACGAGCCACATCCGAAATTCCTGAAACGGCTCGTACCACTCGCGATCCCAATGCGTTCCGACACAATACACAGCCTTCATGCATCCGCTCCCTGCCGCTCCCGCGCGGCGAATTTGATTCCGGGAAGTCTAAAGATCTCCTTGTCTGCTTTCTACTTTCCTACAATCAGGAAAACAAGACGCGAGCGTAGAGGCTTGCACGCAGACGCTTCAAGTACTCTAAAAAACCAGCCGTCCAAGATGAAGGGAGGGGCTTTCAGTCTGAGCATTTCGGATTGAATGCGATGATTTGGCATTTGTCCGCCATTCACAACGCACAGACCGATAGCCGGATCATTCCCTGCATCTATGGCGCATTGCCGGGAGTCAATTGGCGGCGGGTCAAGGTCAGATTATACAGTTCCTCGCCATCCTCTTGGATCAACCGAAAAGCAACTTCGGGATCCGCAACGGTGGCATCGAAATTGAACTCGCCGAATGCGTATTGGCCCTCGATGCCGTACAACTGGGTGGTCCATTCGGGATCGGTCACGGGCGGGCCGGTTCGGGCGCCGAGGCAGGCAGCTCCGAACTCATAGAAGGCGAACCCTCCTGGCCGCGGAATTCGGAATCCACGGGCGCCGTGCCGATCGCCGGATATCAACAGCACGCCGCCAATGTGATTTTTCTCAATGAGTCTAAAGATGCGTTCTCGCCCTTCGGGGTCCCAACGCCCCCAGGAATCCTTGCCGGCGGAGACATAGTCACTCCACATGGTGCCGCAGGACAAAATGATGAAGGGACCTTGGCAATCGAGCAACTGATCCTCAAGCCATTGCATTTGCTCCTCACCCAGAAAGGAACCTTTCTGCCCTGTTCGGAAGTACCTGTTGTCGAGCATGACGATGTCGCAAGGCCCGATGCGTGTACGAAAAAAAACGCCGCCCCGATCATCGGGGAATCCATAAGCGGGGTTGTTCCAGGCTTGCTCAAACACGCGGCGAACCCCCGCCCGGTCCTTGCCGGTGAACCCCGGAGGGATGCCGGCCTTGTCGTTGTCGAAATAGTCATGGTCGTCCCACGTGGCATACACGGGGATTGAGGCAACGAGGCTCCGCCATGCCGGATGGCAATCGCGCAGCAGGTAATCGGCCCGGTGCAGTCCGAGGTGATTGTTTCTGTCCTGCACGGCAATGTCGCCCATCAACAACAACGCGGCGGGATTCCGGCCGCGGATACGGTCGGCCAGAACGTGGTTGCCCAATCCCCAACGGTGAAAACAACTGCCGAAGGCGATTCGTACCCTGCCGGTTCTTGAAGATTCCGGCGCGGTACGGATGGCGGCATCACCCGGAACGGCAATCGGCATGCCATCAATGAGTACCCGGTAAGGGCATCGGGTGTTCGGCGGGAGGCCGGTCACCGGCACAATCGCCGTCAAATCGGACGCATCCGACGTCGTTACGGGGCCAAAAGATTTTTCTTCTCCATTTACAGTGGCACGGACTTCCACCTTCGCCGGTTGCGCGGTCCGCACCCAAATTGTTGCACCATCCGGCGTAACCGATCCCAGCATGGGGCCGCCGAAGTGTAAAATGGCGTTTTCGCTGCAAAGACGGCGTATCCCCGGATCACGCGCGACATCCGCAAAGCTCGCTTGCGGATCCGAAGCCAGCACGGCATAGGCGGCCGAGTACAGTTGCCGCATCGTTTCCGGCTGTTCTCCAAAGAGGTTCAAAATGGAAAGATTGCCCTGCAGGTCCCCGTTGGTTGTTCCTGTTTTTGGCTGGGCTTGAACAGACTGCGCAAGCAGAATGAACACAGCCATCCAGGCGGCGAATAAAGATGCTTTCTTCACGGTTTCTCCTCTTTATCAGAAGGCGCTGGAATCACAACCGTTTGATCCCATAGTCGGCCACTCCGTTTCTTTCGGCCTGTTCGGGGCATAAAACAGAATGGAGTGCATCGGCAAAATCAAGGCCGCTTTTCGTCAGCACACTGCCGTAAGGCCATCTTAGCAAAAAAAGGGAGAACACGGGCAAATCCAACTTTATCGGAGCGTACACGGTTCCTCGTGCTTGGTCGGTTCCCCCCATGCAATAACAAGACGGCGGAAGTTCCCGGATGGGTTTGGGCATCCATCCGGGTGTCGCGGGATTGTGCAGGAATTTGTTTGCAAGGGTACAGCCCCAAGGCCTTTGCTATGCTATAATCACGCGGTAAATCGGCGTGGTGGAAATTGCAACCAATAAATTGGGAACGGGGACGATGAGTGATATTTATGTGCGGAGGCGCGGCAGGCGCCCATCGGGCATGTTGCTGATTACTTTTGTGCTCGGTGTTGCGGTGGGTTTTTCGTCGGCGTTTGTATTGATGGCTGTGAAATCCAGCCATGCCCCGGAAGCGACTCCGGCAACCGTTGTCCAAAAACCGGAACCGCCCGCCCCGTCCGAACCCGCACCGGAAGCGGCCGCGAACACGCCGGCACAGACCGCCGAACCGTTACCGCCCGCCCCGGAAAAAACGGAACCGATAGCCACGAAACCGGTTCCCGGCCCCGACGATTTGTGGCCGGGTCATTTCCTGTTCATCGCCATCGAGGGAACGTCGTTGGACAACTCGACAAAGGTTTTGTTGAAGGAAATCCGTCCGGCAGGAATAGTCTTGCGCGAGTCGAACATGGTTGACGGGGTTCAGACGTCTTCACTGGTTGCCGATATCAAGCGCGAAAGCGGTTTTGGCGATACCTTGGCCGATTGGCCCCTGATAGCCGTCGAACAGGAAGGGGGAAATCTTAATCCGCTCAAAATGGATCCCGCGCCGACTGCGGCTGAATTGGGTAAAAACAAGGATATCAAGGGTGCGCGCGAGTTTGGAAAAGCCTGTGCAGCGGCCGCCCTTTCACGCGGCATCGGCATACTGCTTTCGCCGGTGCTCGACGTGGCGCCCGTTGAAGTCGCTTCTTCCGTTGCGGACAGCCGCACCTACGGCACGGATCAGGAACAGGTGGCCCTGTTGGGTCTTGCGTTTGCGGATGGCATTTCGGCCGGGGGCGCGATACCCGTGGCCAAGATCTACCCGGGCGCCGGCGCGATGCGCAAGATTGACAATGAGGATCGCCTCGTTCTCGAATATGAAGTATCTCGTCTGGCCGAACTCATGTACCCGTTCGACGAGGCGGCCCGTCAAGGCATTGCCGGCATTCTGGCCGGTCATGCCGCCGTTCCCGCGCTGGACGAACAGTTTCCCAAGCGCCCCGCGTCCATTTCCCCGGTGCTGGTGCGCAAGGTATTGCGTGAACACTGGAATTTTCCGAATGTTATTCTCGCGGACAATATGGCCTCGTCCATTATCGAACGATCACGGCCCGCCGATCGGGCGGTTGTCGAAGCGCTCATGGCCGGCTGTGACGCCGTCCTGTTTCTCGACGCGCGTCCCGATCGCATTCGCGCGGCGGCCAATGCCATCCATGAAGCCATCGAGACCAGCGCGCTGTCCCGCGATGAACTCGCCAAGAGCCGCGACCGGCTTCGCCAATGGCAGGATCGTCTTCGTTCAACCGAAATCCCGGCGGCCCCGCCATCCGTCGAACCGGCTCCGGTTTCCCCGGCTCCTGCCCCCCCACCGGTAACCGGGAACGCCTCTGATGCGCCAAGCGGCGAAAAAATAATGCACGTCGTCGAGAAGGGCGAAACCCTTGAAAAGATCGCTCGGCGTTACGGCGTCAAGGCCAAGGATTTGGCGGCATGGAACAATCTCGATGGCAATGTGATCAAAACAGGCCAGAAATTGGTCATTTACAAGGGAGAACCGACGTCTCTTCCGCCGCCGGTGGTGGATGCCGCGCCGGCGGAAGAAACCATCGAACATCTGGTGCTGCCGGGCCAGACGCTTCAAAAGATTGCCGTGCAGTATGGCACAACGGTCAAGAAACTGTTGGAGTTAAACAAAATGGATAAAAGCGATCCGCTGTTGGCCGATAAAAAGATCCGGGTGCCGAAACCCGGGGAATGAAGGGAGTCCGCCGCCATGTATGTGTTTGCCCCTCTTTCGATCGATCAAATTCAACGGGTTCAGGAATTTGAGCGGGCCGAAGGCATCCGCCTGCTTGCTCTGAAGGAAGTCCAAGTCGAACCGGAACTTCTTCCGGCGGACAAACTCATGGCTCTCAACGAATTGGAGAAAAATCTCGGCGTTTGCCTGCTTGCCGTGCGATGAATGGTTCACGGATTGATGGTATACTGAAGCCAGAAGGGTTGACACGTGGCCGCTTCAGGAAATGGAACGGGCAGGCATGGGCCATTGAACGGAGGTTGTCGTCATGGGACTTGAAATCAACTCGCTGAATCGCGCATTGGGCACGCAGCGCATGCTGGCGGATGCGGCCGCCAAGATGCAACGCAAGCAGGCACAACTTGCCGGCGGCCTGCGAATAACCGGCGCCAAAGACGACGCCGCGGGTCTCGCCATCGCCGAAACCTTTCGCGCACGAATACTTCAATACACGCAGGAAGCCAACAACCTGCAAACGGGCATCAATGTCGTTCAAACCGCCGACGCGGCCCTCGGAACGCAGCAGGAAGCCGTCGGACGCATTCGCGAACTGGCCTTGCAGGCCGCCAACGGCGCCTTGACCGATGAGCAGCGCAGCGCCCTCAACCAAGAGGCGCAAGCCCTTCTCGGACAAATTGAGGACACCGCCCGGAACACCGAGTTCAACGGAACCCGGTTGCTCGACGGCTCCACGGGGCCGATTGCCGTCGGAACGGAAGGCGGCGAACAAATCGTCATCAACGCCGGCACGACAAACGCGCTGGGACTGAACGGCCTTGATCTTTCAACTCAAACCGGCGCGGCCGACGCGCTGGAACGACTCGACAACGCGGCAACCGCCCTCGACCGGAACCGTGCCAGCCTCGGCGCGCAGCAAAACCGTTTTGAACAGGCCCTTGCCGTCCGCGGCACAGCCGCACAAAACATGCAGGCGTCCGAATCGCTCATTCGCGACTTGGACATCGCCGGCGCCGTAATCGAACAGACGCGCAACCAGATGCGCCTCATGCAAGGGACATTCGCGCAAATTCAGGGCAACATCTTGCCTCAAGCCGCCGCCCAACTACTGGGCGCGCGTTGAAAATGTTGCCCTCACGGCTTGCCGTGTACAAGATGTAGCGTTTCGACGAGCGCGGAGGGGGTGACGACGCGTATGTTGGGGGAAAGGTGGCGGGCGGCCCATACGGCAGGCAGGTAGCCGCGTGCGGCAGGGTCCGGCTGCATGTCCTTGGGATCGGTTTCCTCGGTCTGCAAGGGCGCGTTGAATTCCGCTTCTTGGAACCATGACCACGCATGGACAATCACCCATGCGAAGCGGTCGTCTTCATTTTTGATCGGCTGCGCCGCCCATTCATTCAACAGACGCGCCACACGATTCGGCGTGCCTTCCCGCGGAAATTCGCCGCGTCCGGCCCATATCGCGTTGCGAGCGGCCATCACGGGCAGGCCGTTGACCCATCGGATGGCTCCGCCGCCGCCCGTATACGGCGCGTACTGGATGACGAACAGACCGCGCAGGTTCGGCATCTCGCGCGCGTAGGTTTCATAGGCGCGCGTCGCTTCCGGCGAATCCCATTGCTGCACGTTGACCATCAGCAGGTTGAGGCCACACGCGTTCATATATTTCGCCGTGCGCCGCGCCTGCATCGCGAGCCAATCCGCGCCCGGACGTTTCCGGCCAAACCAGTCGGGATAGTAGTATCCGCCGCCCAGCAGCACGAAATCATCCTTCGGCGTGGCCGTGTCGCGCAGGTAATCGAGCGTGTACGGGCAGAGTTGCAACAGGTCCATCGCGCATATCGTCCAGCCGAACGGGATCGTGCCGCGAGCCGGGCTTGCCCAATACTGTTGCGCTTCTTCGCCTTTGCAGAAATTCAACATCAGCCATTGCACATTGTCGCCGTCGCTCAGAATGAACGACACGTACCGGGCAGTATCGTCCGGCGCCGCATTCCGGTCCGCCGGGGACGTGAATGGCTTGAATCCATAGTCGAGGCCGGTCTCCCCGCTGGACAATAGCGGCAGGTTGGCGCACCAGTTCGTCGCCGTCTGAAACGAGGCGTACTCGCTGGCGGGACCTGTCTGCGCGTCTTCAAGGCCGATCCCCCAGCCCAGCAACGGCGAACCGGGACGCAGCCGTTCAAGCATTCGTTCATACAACGGCCCCGTCTCGCCAATCACCGGCGCGCGCAGGGCCACGATGGCGTCCCGATTCACGCCGCTCTTCGGATCCTGCCGGCCCAGGACCGACCGCGACAACCGCCCGCTATATGTCTCGAACAACCATGCTTCATCCTTCCCGCGCGCGTCCAGCAACAACGGCAATCCATGCGCCTTGGCATCCGCCTCGATGGATTCCTCGACGGCCACCCCGCCCCACACCGCGCACAGCGATGTTGCGACATTGACGGACGTGTCCGACGGCGTTCCTTCATACAGCGGGCGATCGCCCGGTTCGCGGCGATACAGGATGTATCCCTTTACAATGCCCTGTTCACGATAACGGTCAACCAAATCCCATGTTGAAAGGACGCGTTTTTCGCACGGCACGCCGGTTCGGGCGAGATATGCAGCGAGCCACGTGTCGTAGGAAGGACTGTTCGTCAGACCAATCCACACCATCTCGCCCGAATGATTGCACCGGGTATCATGGGCCACAAGACCGCTTACGGTATTCAGGACGACGCGCACCGCCTCGTTGACCCCGTTGTGCGATTCGCCCAAAACCACCCGATCCGGCAAGGGAAAGGCCGGCCAATAGCGAGCCGGCAGATCCATTATAGTTTGTGCTTCGGAACCCATTCCCGCGGCACATAACGCAAACGCCGCAAGCAACAAGGCTTTACATCGCCAAAGTTCCGTCAGTCCCGGGCCTTCCATCTTCAACCTCATTCTTTCCCTTTCCCGAGCGACCGCAGAAATGCGTCTATGTCAATCTCGTCTCCGCCGCCGCCCTGTTCGGGATGAAAACGCAGGGGAGTTCGAATAAACACCCGCTGGCAGGAAGGGCACAAGTCCAATTGCAGGTGCTTGTAGACCGATTCCTCGATCTCCTGGATGGGACGGTGCTTCAGCCGATTAATCAACGCCAGCATTTCCGCGCGGTGGTCCCGCACGAGATCCGCCAAACCAATCTCGATCGTGTCGTAGGCCGCTTTTACATCCACCTCGACCCTATACCGTAGCGCATCCTTTGGGATTTCCCTGCCGCATCCATCGCACCGGTACGTCACCATGGTTTTTCTCCTTGCCTTCGCCCTGATCCGCCGCATGGCGGACAGGCCCGCCGCCATCAAGACTACTTGCGCGTCAACAATCCGTTCAAATCGGATCGCCGCCAACGGAAATGGATACGTTTGCCTGCGGCTTGTCACGAGGCAAATTTGCGCGCAAGGATGCCTGTATGCTAGGCTTTCACTTCATTGCAACGAAATTCCCCGCAAACCCACGGTATAACCCGATCCGGTGCGTTTTGCGGGATGTGAAAGGAGAAACTGGTGAAAAAGGGCATTCATCCCGACTACGGTCCGGCACGGGTTACATGCGCGTGTGGCAATACGTTTGAAACCCGTTCGACGAAGAAGACCATCAATGTGGAAATTTGTTCGTCCTGCCACCCGTTCTTCACAGGCAAGCAGAAGTTTGTGGACAGCGAAGGCCGCGTCGAACGATTCCAGAAAAAGTACGCCAAGAAAAGCTGATAGTACAGCATGGAGCAAGTCATGCACGACAAACTCCTCGCGGTCGTCGAGGAGTTTGATCGCCTTTCGCGAGAAATGGCCACACAGGAAGTGGCCTCCAATCCCGATGCTTATCGCCGCCATGCCAAGGCGCAAGCGGAGATTCAGGAACTGGTGGCATGTTTCCGGCATTACCAGTTAAACATGGCGCGCCTCGAGGAAGCGGAACACGTCCTGCGTGAGGAAACCGATCCCGAAATCCGCGAATTGGCCGACGAGGAAAAACGCGATCTGACGCGTACCCTGGAGGATCTCGAAGCAAAGCTCAAGATCCTTCTGCTTCCCAAGGACCCGCTCGACGAAAAAAACACCATCGTTGAAATTCGCGCGGGCACCGGCGGCGAGGAAGCGGCCTTGTTCGCAGCGGACCTCTTCCGCATGTACAGCCGGTTCGCCGAACGCAAGGGATGGCGGCTCGAAGTCATGAACACCAATGCCACCGGCCTCGGCGGCTTCAAGGAAATCACCTTCAAGGTGTCGGGGGACAACGTCTACAGCCAGCTCAAGTTCGAAGGCGGCGGACATCGCGTCCAGCGCGTTCCGGAGACCGAGGCACAGGGCCGTATCCACACCTCGGCGGTCACGGTGGCCGTTTTGCCTGAAGCCGAAGACGTGGAAATTTCCATCGATCCGAACGATCTCCAGGTGGATGTGTACCGGTCCTCGGGACCGGGCGGGCAAAGCGTCAATACGACCGATTCCGCCGTCCGCGTCACACACAAGCCCTCCGGTCTGGTTGTGACGTGCCAAGATGAAAAATCCCAGCACAAGAACAAGGCCAAGGCGATCTCAATCCTGCGTGCACGCCTCCTTGCGCACAAAATCGAGGAAGAAAACGCAGCCCGTTCCGCCGACCGTCGCAATCAAGTCGGCAGTGGCGACCGCAGCGGCAAGATTCGCACCTACAACTTCCCGCAGAACCGTCTTACCGATCATCGCATCAATCTCACGCTTCACCGCCTTGAAAGTATTCTTGAAGGCGATCTGCAGGATGTGATTGATGCCCTAATCGCCGCCGACCGCGCGCGACGTCTCGCGGAAGCATAATGGACAGCAGACCGCAAATCACGGTGTCCCGGCGCCTGGCCGCCGCCACACAACGTCTGGCCGCCGTTTCCGATACGCCACGCTTGGATGCCGAAATGTTGCTTGCACACACATTGGGCATCACCCGTTCCGCGTTGCTGGCCCGTTTGCGCGATTGCACGGATGCGCCTGGTTTCGACGCAATTGTCGAGCGCAGGGCCAACGCCGAACCAATCGCCTATATTTTGGGTGAATGGGAATTCTTCTCGCTGTCCTTTGCGGTGCGCCCGCCCCTGCTTGTACCGCGTCCGGAAACCGAGCATCTGGTGGAAACCGTTCTGGCTCATGTCGGCAAGCATCCCGCCCGTGTGCTCGATCTCGGAACAGGAACCGGTTGTATCGCCGTGTCCATAGCCGTCAATGCGCCGAGGGCTTCCGTCGTCGCCACGGATATCCGACCCAAGGCCATTGAAACCGCGGATGAAAACGCAACAAGGCACTGTGTTCGAGAACGCATGACGTTTCGGTTGGGCGATCTCTTCGCGGCGCTCGATGCGGGCGACGGTCCCTTCGACGCAATCTGCTCGAATCCGCCCTATGTGGAAGATTCGGCATGGGACACACTGCCGCCCGTCATTCGGCTCCATGAAGATCACGGGGCGGTATGCGGCGGCCCGGCCGGACTGGACGTGACGGCAAGGATCATCCGGAACGCCCGGCGGCATCTGAGACCCGGCGGGCTGCTGGCCCTTGAGATGGATGACCCTCAGCGTGACGCGATCGCGGCGTTGCTCAAAGAGTCCGGTTATCGGGAAATCGCTTTTACGCGCGACCTTGCCGGCCTCAATCGGGTTGCCTCCGCCCGCCTATAAGCGCTACAAAAAACCGGGTCCACAACGCCCGTCCCTTCCATGGTGTCCATGAAAATCCTTGTTCAACCGCTGAGTTTCTGGTTCGAGCGAATACCATGTTCCCCGTGCTTCGCCAACTAAAAGACCCGGTATTGAAATCCGGCCTGACAGGCCGTCATGCTCGGTTCCGAGGACACCTGCTTCGACCGCATCCTCGCCGACGGATTCGACGGCGTCTGCCTTGACATCCTAGTTGCATTTGAATATTTTGAAGAAACATGATAATCAAATATGATGTTTCCGGAAATGGAGGAGGGTATCGAAATGAAGGTAATTCAAGTCATTATGATAATCATGCTTTCTGTAATTGCTAGTAGTGCATATGCGCTGCGCAGCATTGTTACTGAGGGCTTTACCGATTCAGATTATAAAGGCTACATACCGAAAAAAGTTGTTCTACTTGTTGATAACGCATCTAACAGCATGCGCAAGGAAATCGAGGAAAGCGTCAAGGAGCAACTGGAAAAGGCTGGTGTAACCGTTGTTCTCTATCGTGACCTTTTTCCTCCCACCCGAGAGTGGACTGAGGAAGATGAAAAAAAAGTATTTCTAAAGGAAGAGATTGATTCAGGAATCATCGTTTCTTTTGGAGCAAAGTCGCAGTCGCAGCAGAATGTCGGCACTCATACATTCAGCACAGCAAAATTCAACAGCTTTGGGGCTAGCGGATCTTCAACATCAGTGAACATTAATCGAGTGAAGTCGACAGCAGAGTTTTGCGTCGTGATGAAAGATATTAAGACTATGAAGACAGCATGGTATGCAGATATCACCACGAAGGCTGGTGGCAGTCTGTTTGTCGGTGAATTGCGAGACGCTCGCGCGGTAGCAAAGGGCTTGATAGACGGTCTCAGAAAAAACGGTCATTTACCTGAGGCAGCCAAGAAATGAGGCTCTTCTTGTTTTGGCAATCTTCATTCACCTGCATAACAGGGTTGAATTCTTCGCAGGACACTGCACGTATTCAATATTCCCTGACGAAACAAACCCGTAGTCTGAAGAGGCGACGGCAGAAATAGCCAGAGCCCTATTAGCAGGCCCGGCGGAGATAACGGAAATCGAGAGGTTGGTCGCGAGTACGCCGCATGGTTATCTCTGGTCCAGCTATGACCGCGAAGCCGACGTCCTCTATATTAACTTTAAGAAGCCCGCCATGGCGACCGACAGCGAACTGACCCAGCGCTGACGCGTTCGCATTTCATTTGTTCCCCACGCAATCCGGATGGTATGATCGTTGTTTCCGGCTGGTTTTTTTACGGAGGAGCACGGCCATTACGGCGGAGGAACGGCATACGGTGAGGACGATTTCGGTTCAGGTTCAGGACGATCATCTGGAATTGTTGTCGCGCGCGAAACCGATGCTGGCGCTGTCGGAACTGATATGGAACGCCCTGGACGCGGAAGCCACGGAAGTGCGCATCGAGTTCGCGGACAACGACATGGGCGGCATTGACGCCATCCGCGTGCGCGACAACGGCCATGGCCTCGCCTATGATCATGCCCAGGATGCCTTCCGGAATCTCGGCGGCTCGTGGAAGCGGGAGGAATCGCGCACGGCGAACCGGCGGCGGGCCCTGCACGGCCAGTACGGCAAAGGCCGCTTCCGCGCATTCGGACTCGGCAATTTCGTTCAGTGGATTAGTTCGTTCGATCGAAACGGCGAGCGGCACACGTTTCGCATCACGGGCCGCGCGGCGCGTCTGGGCGAGTTCGAGTTGAGCGACCCCGAACCCTCCGAAGCGCCGATAGGCATGACCGTGGAAATCGCCGATCTGCCGTCCAATATCGGCCTGCTCCGGGGTATCAAGGCCATCCAGGAGGCCACGGACTTCTTCGCCCTCTATCTGCGGCAGTATCCGGATGTGCGCATCGTGTACGACGGCGTTCCGCTCGATCCGGCCAACGCGGAAGATCGCTCGACGGAATGCGATCTCGGCGAGTTCGTCATGGAAAACGGCGAACGGGTCCATGCCTCCATGACCATCGCGGAATGGCTGGTTCCCGGCAAGCGCGGCATCGTCCTGTGTGACGCGAACGGCTTCGCCCTCCACGCGGTCAAGCCGCGCCTGCTGTTCCGGGGCTTCAGCTACACCGCCTTCCTCAAGTCCGCCCATTTCGTGACGCTCGAACGCGAGGGACTCCTGTCCTTGGAAGACATGTCGCCGGATTGCCGGCAACTGCTCGAGGCCGCGCGCCTCGCGTTGCGCCAACATTTCACCCTCCGCGAAATCGAACGGGCGCAGGATATCCTCTCGCAATGGCGGGACGCAGGGATCTATCCCTATGCCGGTGTCCCGGACAACCGCGACGAGGAAACCGAGCGCCGCATTTTCGACATCTATGCCACGCATCTGGCGCAACTCACCGCGTTCTCGGAGGCCACCAACGCCAACAAACGGCTCATGCTGCGCCTGTTGAAGGAACTCATTCATACCGAACCCACGCGCGTCGCGCGCATCCTCGACGAATGGCTGGCCTTCCCCGAAGACAAACAGGAGGAAGTGGCGGACCTGCTCCAGACCTGACCGCCCGTTTTCCATGCCGACACCTTTGGCCATTGCCTTCCCCCGCGACGGGGACATTCTCAACCGGTGCGACGGCGCCGAATCGCCGGACGCGCTGATCGTGACTGTCCGCGGAACGGCGGCCCCCGGTTCCAGCGTGCATGTCAACGGGAAAAAAGCCGCACGCGACGGGAAAATCTTCACCTGCGATGTCGCGTTGACCGAACGGCGCAACGCCATTCACGCCGAGGCGGACGGCCATGCCGCCGCCATCGAGGTCTTCTGGAACCGGGGCAGCCGGAAACGCTATCGCTTCTCCGTGGACGACAACATCCTGTTTCTGAAAGACCTTGGCACAAATCCGGCGGCCTATCGGTCCCTGTTCGATCACTGGTATTTAGGATTTTGGCAATCAATGCACATGAAATACGGGACAAAAATACATATAAACGTGTATTATCAAACCGACGAATTCGATCTGACGCAAATGCCGGATCAATGGCGTGACGAGTGGCGTGCAAATGCCGACTGGCTTCATCTTAGTTTTCATGCCTTGCAGGACAAGCCCGACCGGCCCTACCGGAACGCCCGGTATGCCCAGATGGCGCACGACCATGATTTGGTTTGCGGACACATCCGCCGGTTCGCGGGAAACGAAAACGTGTCGCGCACGACGACGGTCCATTGGGCGGAATGTCCGAAAGAGGCCGCCTTGGCGCTGCGCGACCGGGGCATCGATCAGTTGATAGGATTGTTCGAGGTCCAGGGATACAAAGGCCCTTGCACGACGGGCTATTATCTGAGCCGCGAACAGTGCGCCCATTGCGACAGCCGCGGGGCGTGGTTCGATCGCGAAACCGGATTGACGTTTATCCGCTGTACGTCGGTTGTCAATGCACTGGAAGTCGAGGCGATCGAATCGTACCTGAACCAACGCACGGCGACACCGCAAACCGCGGAGATGGTCGAATTATTGATTCACGAGCAGTATTTTCGGAAGGAATTGACATTGTACCAGCCCACGGTCCTTGAAAAAGTCGAGACCGCGCTGCGCTGGGTGGCCCAACGGGGCTACGAACCGGTTTTCTGGAGCGACGGTTTTTTGGGCGTGTAATCCACATGCGCGCCTCCGGCGTCCATGAAACGAGCGAGCACGGCACATGGCACTGCACGGAATGATGCAACGCACAATATTCGACACGCCCGGTCTTTCGCGGGTCATGCACTGGGCCGGCCTGCTTTGGCTGCGGGTTTTCGGTTGGCGGATGGAAGGCCGTGTTCCCGACGCGCCGAAATACGTGCTCATCGGCGCTCCCCACACCAGCAACTGGGATCTACCCTTCGTGCTGGCCCTCGCGTTTGCCTTTCGCGTGAAAATCTACTGGCTCGCGAAAGAGACGATTTTTTGGGGACCGTTCAGCCCGTTTTTCCGTTGGCTCGGCGGCATCCCGGTGGATCGCAGCAAAGCCAACGGAATGGTCGCGCAGGCCATCGAGGCCTTCGAGCAAAACGACCGGCTCGTCATCTGCATTCCGCCGGAAGGCACCCGGAGCAAAGTGAAGCGATGGAAAACCGGATTTTATTACATTGCCCTCGGCGCCAAAGTGCCCATCAATCTCAGTTTCATGGACTTCGGACGGCGAGCCGGCGGTTTCGGTCCTCTGTTTCAGCCGACCGGCGATATCGAGGCCGACATGAAGGAAATCCAGGCATTCTATGCGCCGATTCGGGGGAAACGCCCGGACCGGTTCGCCGCCGCGCCATCCGGCGGAGAAAATTCCGAAAAGGACACGTGAATCGGGCCATTTCATGAGGCGGGCTCGTCGTTTCCGGGCAAAAGTTCGTCCTTCGTATCATCGGCATCCGGCCCCTTCCCGTCCGAAACACCTTCCGGCATGGGAAGCTGCTCGAAATCCACCGTGCAGACATACCGGAATTGGCCGTAATTGCCGCGGACGTGATCGTAAAAGCCCACGCGGAGCATATATTTCGCCGGAACGGCCTTGACAGTCGTCCCGACCGACGTATACGTGCCGGCTTTCCAGCGCGAAGTCGGCACAACCGGATTGAAATTCCAATACAGGAATTTTGTCCCGCGATCCTTTTCTGGAAGTCGTTCCTTCTGCGACTCGTCTATTTCGGCCAGCAATCCGATGCGCCATGCGTCATCCAAGCGATCATTCAGGTAAAACAACAGGCGAATGGCAAACCGGTTTTCGGCGATCCGCCTGATTTTGTGTCCGCAAAGGTTCACACGGTCGTTCAGTTCATGTTCCGGTTTTTTCTTTTCAGCAAAAATGGCCTCGATTTCTTGCCGGCGCTGCCGGGCCACTTCATCGTCGGGCATGTCGCAGGCAAGGGCATGAAGACGCCCCAGTTGAAACACATCCAGATTGGGTGTAATCGGCGCTTGAAACATTTCTTTCTTTTGCGCGAGCGAACGCCGGTATGTTTCCTCGAATTTTGTTTTGGGAATTCGGTAGAGCGTGCAATCCTCGCCTGTCACCGTGGTATCGGAGGCGTCAACCAGCATTTCGATCGAAGGGTCGCCCCAGCCTTTCATCGTTCCGCCGATTTCGCACATGACCACGGAATACTCACTCGGAATATCCCTTACGATCTTCCACGCATCTTCGGCGCTGGTGATGGGATGAATGTTTTTAAGCGAAAACCCGGTCAGCCGGGCATCCATTCCGATATTGCCAAGCGTGGTCGAAACCACGACATCGGCATAGGCCGTATTCTGACGGATAAACTCGCCGGTTCTTCGGAAAAAGGGGCGCGTTTCCGGGAAAAGAGCGAGCGGCCCCCCGCTCAGCCACAGGATATAGACGGCGCCTGCAATCATAAAGACGACCGGACATGCCGTATTTACAGCCGAAGGCAGTTTGTCTTTTGCCCACGGCGACAACAGCAACAACGGCAACAGCGCAAAGGGACCAACGGCCATGAACGGCACAAAGAACATGGCGGAAAATCCGTGGACATACACTGCGGTCGGGAGGGCATAGGCCATGAGCAGCGGCGGGAGTCCCAGCAGAAGCAATGTCCCCGCCAGATTGGCCGCGGTTGTGGCGGCAAGACGCCGGCGCAACCCCGGCAACATAAACAAGGCAAAGGCCAGCAAGGCCGCGGCACAGGTAATCCAGAACAACCCTACCGCGGATTCACCGAACGCATCGGCAAAATGACCGGACCAGAATCGTTTGAAAAAGTCTTCCGGCGTTTTGGAATACAAACCCGCCCGGCTGGCCAAGGACGACACGTACCCCATCCAAAGAATCTGCAACCCATAGAGCGCAAGCGCAATCAGGGCGGGCAGGCCAAAAACCACCGAGCGTCGAAACCATGTTTTCAATGTGTCGCCCATCTCCCCGCGTGCAACCTTCAGCAGATAGAGAACGGCCACGATAAAAACACCCAGCCAATGCGTTGCCACAACCAGAAAGAGCAGCAGTTTTTCGAGGCATTCAAGCACACGGGCCCTTCGACCGGCTTGCCGGCGGGCCAGAAGCACGGAATCCACCAGCGCCAGAGCCGCGAGCAGCGACACGACGATACGTGTGCCGTATACGAGATTCTGCGCATAAAACATCGGTCCGGGCAGAAAAAGAACCAGCGCAAGGGACGGCAGCGACCATAAAAACGCAATTAGGGGCCGGCCGGTTATTCGATGGGCAAGCGAAAAAGCCAGAAACGCACAGAAAAGCGCCAAGACAAAATGATCCAGCAATCCCAACCGCGTCACCGCATCGTAGCCCGGCGGAATATCGAACAGCCATAACAGAAAATACTGGATGCAGAATCCCGCCGGCGGCCACGCCCCGTAGAATACACGGCGTCCGGTTTCCATGTATTCGATTGACGGCGGCGTCGAGACAAGCGAAAACCTGAGATTCCCAATTCCGCTTTCATGCCAATTGCTCAGGAAGGTAACGGTCCGGCTTGTGCTTGATTGGTGGGCAAAGTCAACGATCTCGCCGGACCAGGGTTTGCGCAGATAAACCGACAACAAAAACAGACACACGGCGATTAGAAAAAGAAACGCAACCGAAAAGACAATCCGAAATCTGCGGTCCACGTTGAAAAACACCCTTCCCATGACGACAACTTATCAGAGTCAAAAAACAAAAGCAAACCGCGGGAAATCTTGACGTGTGGGAATCGCAAAGAAATGGAGGGAAAATCACGATCGGTGGAAAACGACTCATTGCCGAGGCTGTGATATACTCCACGCGCCTGCATTGCATGCCACGGCCAAGGCAACCCGGCCGCAATGCCGTCATTGGTGGTGCGATTTTTTTGTCCGCAACATCCCTGCCTGCCGGGCGGATGCTGCAAACAGGAAAATCAAGGCAATCCCCGCAATGGCAAACCGGTTGCGGCGCGCCTTTGACAGGAGATTTCCGTTGGAAGACGAGAAGGGATCGCGGAGTGATCCGATTGTGCCGCGGGCGGTAGCCGCGATGTCCGAAAAACAGATTCGGCGGGCGCGAATCAAGCGCATCGCGGGGCTGATATTCGCGGGACTTGTCGTGCTCTTTTTCGGCGCGTATCTTGTCCGGCACCGGGATCAGGTGATATCCATCGCCACGCGCCGGGAATTGGCCCTTGCCTTTCCATTGGCGTGTTTCTGCGCCTTTTTCGGTTATTTGTTGCGCGGCGCATTGTGGGCGCTTCTGCGCCGGGAAGTGACGGGGCTGCCCATGAACGCGTGGCGTGGCTTCCATATCGCATCGGTCACGGGCATGGGCCGTTACATTCCCGGAAAGGTCTGGTCCTTCGCCGGCAAGGCCTACATGTCGTCCGAGTCGCCCGAAGACATGCCCGGCCACGTCGCCGCCGTATTGCTGGACAACCTCCTGTTTCTGGCGGCATTTGGTTTCTACGGCGTGGCGCTCTTCCTTGCGTCGGGCGTGTCAACCGCCCTTCTGGGCACGTACAGCGCGGCGGGCACCGCCGTCATGGCCTCGGCGCTCGTTGTCGCGGAGCCGCATATTTTCATGCGCCTGTTCAATTTGGCGCTGCGGATGGCGCACTATCCGCCTCTTGAACGCAAGCCCCGCTACGGCATGGTGGCCATCATCCTCTTGGGCAACATGGCGGCCGCCACCGTATGGGCGGCCTCTTTTCTTATCATGGTGCGGGCGCTGGCTCCGATTGGATTGAGCGCCGCCGTTTTTCTCGCGGGCCTGTTTTGCGCCGGATGGCTGCTCGGATTTTTCGTCCTGATTGCCCCCGCCGGCGTTGGTGTGCGGGAGGGCATCCTGATTCTGGGTTTGCAACAGGCCACCGCGATGTCGGCGGCGGAAATCGTCACGGTCGTCGTCGCAGCGCGTTTTGTTTCGACTTTCGTTGAACTGGCCTGCGCCGGCCTCGTGCTGGCCGTGGCGCTGTTTCACAAGACTCTGAACGATCCGATGCGGGAGTCCGCGCCATGAGAATCCCGCCGCCATCGAGGTCCGGGGTTGCGTCAACCGAAACAAGGAAAGGTCTTGCGACGTGGCACGAAAGATGAAGATCGTTTTATTCGGCAACAGCACGACAATGATTGCGGCCATCCGTTACCGGCTCGTGGCGTTTGCGGAACGCCTCCGCGCGGAGGGGCACACGTGCGTTGTCTGCGTGCAAGCGCCGGTATCGTGGTGGATGCGGTTGTACGAGGGGCGTCCGAAATGGTCGAAAATTCTTTACATGCTGCTGGTGCTCGCGCGGCGCGTGTGGCAATTGCGGCATGTCGTCGGCGCGGATGTCGTGTTCTTTCGCGGTCCCGTATTCGACTATGGCCCTCCTATTTTCGAGCGCATCATTCATGCGTTGAATCCGCGCATGGTCTTCGACATAGACGATGCGATATGGGAGCCGGCGGCGCACGTTACAAGTCCTTTTCTGCGTTTTGTGGATCTCGGCTGGGTGCGGAAGATGAGCGGAATGTGCCGGCACGCCATTGTCGGCAACCGCTACCTTGAGGCATACGTCCATGCGTGCAATCCGTATCTGCCCGTCGCGATTATCCCGACCTGCGTGGACATGAGCCTCTACACACCCAAACAGTGGAAGGACCGCCGCGACGAGGATCCGGTTATTCTTGGCTGGGCGGGACTTCGCGACAACCTGGGTTATCTCGAAATCATCGAACCGGTGCTCCAGCGGCTTGCGAAGAAATATCGCATCCGGCTCGCCATCGCCACACGCGGGCGCACCTACGAACTCGCGGGCGTCGAGGTGGTAAACCATGAGTTCGATCCGGCGCGCGAGGCGGACTACATGCGCGAGGCGGACATCGGCTTGATGCCCCTCAAGGACACGCTTCGCGCCAAGGGCAAATGCGCGTTCAAGGCGATTCAATACATGGCCGTGGGCGTGCCCGCCGTGATTTCGCCCGTCGGCATGAACGCCGAAGTCGTTACCGATGGCATCAGCGGTTTCCTTGCGTCAACCCCCAGCGAATGGGAGCAAAAACTCGAACGGCTCATCGTGGATGCCGGTCTGCGCCAACGCATGGGCGACGAAGCGCGCCGGACGGCCCTTGAACGGTACTCGCTCGATGCCAACTATCCCGTTTTTTTGGACGTCATGAAAAAGGTCGCGGGAGAATCCCCTTCCGATCCGGCCATGCCGGCGTAATGGGTCATTATTCACTTTTCGCGGAAAGGCGCCATCGCTTCGCGGAGGGCACGAAGGGGCGGCATGCCAAAAGTTTCCAAACATACCGTTCCGTCCGGTCGAAGAACATAGGTCGAGGCGTGGCCCGGATTTTTTCCGGCAACGATCGGGATGGCCGCGTCGGCGGGAAAAAACGGACCGTCTACCCTCAGTACGAACAGGACCTCTTTCCCGGGGAAAACGGACTGCGCGGCGGCAAGTCCTTCGAGAGCGGCCGCCGCCCCGGCCGCCTCGCAACAACACACGACGGCAACCGATCGTTCGCGTTGCCCGGCCTCAGGCAACGCCCCGGCGATCAGACGCCCTTCATGCCAAGCCAGTTTTTCCCCGAAAAGCGATGCGCGCGCGGGGCTGGACGAGACCACGAGATCGCCCAGTTCCACATCCTTTTCCGGTTCGGCCAGCAGATTCAGCGGTGCGGCGGAATTTCCGGCTGCGCCGTCCACAGTAACATATTGCGGCACGCCGGGAACGACGCTCGGCCAACGATAATATCCCGCCGAATCCGTGGCGGTGCGCCACAGGCGGCAGCCCTCCTTGCCGAATGTGGCGGAAACCGTTACGCCCGCGACAGGCGTCCGATTTCCCGCCACAACCCGCCCGCGTACCGTCGCCAGCGGCAGGAGTTGGACCCGCGCAGGCCCTTTGGAATCACGAGCAATGGCAAAAAAAGCGCCTTTGTCCGATTTCGTGTCTTCCACAAGGCCCAGCAACGGCCCTTCCGGCGGTAGGGAAGCAAAGCGCACAAGCGCCCGTCCCTGTGTATCGGTCACATACCAGCCCTGCTGTTCGGGGCGCACTATCGAAACAACCGCACCGGGTACCGGATGGCCTTCGGAATCGAGGATTTCCACGGTCCAAGCCGGGATGGGCGCAAGCCAGAAGAACGGCAAAAGCGTTTCCTTGCCCGCGACCACATTCAGCCGCAGGGCCGGTTGTTCGGGAGGAAGATATCCCGGAGCCGATTCGATGCGGAGGACGTTTTCACCTTCCATGGCGGAAATTGAAAAACCGCCGTCCGCTGCGGTCCGGGCCAGCGACGCGAGATTGCCCTGGGTCTCCAACGCAATTCGCGCGCGCGGAATGGGCAGGCCCGAAACCGCATCGCAGACTTTGCCCCGTATGACGCCGGCGCCCGCCGCATAAATCGTGATATTCATTTGCGGCTCGGCGCCGGTCACCGGCAAACGCTCCCAGCCCGCATTGCGATATCCGCCGCCCACCGCCTGGTACAGGTATGCGCCCGGCTTCAGGCGGACGGCGAATTCGCCGCTGCCGTTCGTCCGCATGATGGCCGTGTCGTGAGGCGGCTGGGCGTTCCGCAAAATGACCGGCACGTCCGCCACGGGCCGCTTGGCGTCTCGCAGCACGACCTTCCCCTGAACCAGTATTCCCGGAATGAGCGAGACACGAACGGACTGATCGCCTGTCATGATTTGCTCCACGGCTTCCTGGGCAAAATCGGGGTGGGCGACTTTTATTGCGATAGGACTGCCTTCCGGCATGTGTTCAATCGCAAATCGGCCCGATGCATCCGTGGCGGGCTCGACGAAACCCAGTGCGCGCAGTTTGGCCATGGGAAGGCCGACTTTCGACGGCCCCAGCAGGCCAATGCGGGTAATTCGGGCGCCTTCGACGGGGCGTTTTTTGAAATCGGAAACCATGCCCTCGACTTTTCCCGGCGATCCCAGCCGGAGAACCAACTCCGTAATGTCGGGTTCGGTGAAAAGATTGACCGTTGCCCCGCCGAATGCGGTCCCCTCGGCAATTGCGAAGACGCCCACCACACCCGCGCCGGCGGGATCGGCCGTGACATTGTCGAAGTGGAAAGCGCCGTCCGCGTCCGCGCGCGTTTCCATCAGTCCGCCCGCCAAACCCGGCTCGGCAAACACTCGCGCGCCCGGCAACGGCTTGTCGTTGACGTCGAGCACATGGCCGGAAATGGCATCGCCGCGCGCAACCATCGAAACAATCAACAATGCAACGGCCAAGATCCCGCATCTCATGTACTTTTCCTTTCGTTGACGCGCGTCAGGCGTATATGCGGCAAATCCGCGCCAGCAATCCCACGCCGTATAACGCGGGACGCCGAAGTCCCGGGTAAAAACGGCATGCCTTGCATAGGGCGGGACCAAGCCGGTAGTAAATCCAAATGCAACTGCGTCCCCACAAGAATTTCCGCAAGTAATTATCGCGAAATAGCCGAAAATCCTTCAATGTGTCCTCAAGCGGGGCGCCCTCCAGCAAGGACGTCAAAAAGCAGCGATCCGAATCGAACCGATCCCCCACGCCCGCGGCCAACACTCCTGCCAGCGCGGAAACCAACAGCACAAACAACAATGAAATACCCTGAAAATCGGCCGGATCAATGGGAATGATCGTGCCGCCTTCCCCTTCTCCTTCCCCTTCTCCTTCTCCTTCCCCTTCTCCTTCTCCTTCGCCTTCGCCTTCCCCTTCTCCTTCGCCTTCGCCAGTACTGGACGGATTTTCATAGGGTGCGATAACGGAGCTATTCAGCAGGTCGAATTCCAGCCGGCCGGCATTGAAGGTCACGTTCGCGATATCGTGAACATTCCAGTCGCCGCTGGTGGATAAGAGTTCAGGGCCGACGACGCCGCCTCGCGTGGCAATCCCGCACGGATGCGCCCGCAACGTCAAATGGCCTGGATTGCCGGCGCCCAATCCTTCCAGCACGACATGGATGGGATTGGCCGCAATTCGCGAGGGAGCGGCGGTAGAATAGGTAATGCCATTGTCGGCGCTAATCAGGACTACCACCGCCAAATACACGGCATCGGCCCAAACGACAGGATACGGTTCCCTTCCCATGGCGGCCGCTTCCCGGTCGCCGAGGAGGCCAGTCAAATCGTCGGCCATAAGGAGGGCGAGGATGCCCGACTCGCCTTCCCGAAGCAAGGATTGCGGCATCCGGACGGTCACCCGCCTTGCCGGGCCGGAAGGATCGGAAACGGCAATGACCGCGGGAAGGCCCGGCGGAAGATCGTCCTCGTCCATGCCTCGCCAACGAATCGCGGCCACCGTTCGTTTCGTATCGGAGCCAAGGGCGTATGCGCGGGCCAGCCATGCGGTTCCCGGTGCATTGAGCGAAAAAAAAGGATTGTCCGGCAGGCCGTTGGCATTGACATCGGTCGTATTCAGGGCCTTGGCCAGCGTAAACGACGAAAAATCGGTGACGGCGATGGCTTTCAGGCTGCGCGCCACGACGCCCAGTGCATGCAGGCCAACGTTCATGTCTGCGAGACGCACCGATGTAACCGTGTAGGGGGACTGCGACGCGGAACCGATTGCCACGGTATCGAGGACAAAATCCACCTGCCGGGTATCGTCGGGGCAATCGGTTTCCACCACAATGGGAAGCGGCATCGCGGCTGCGTCGGCCGTGGCAATCAATGTCGTGTACGGGCGCGGGAAAAGAATGGTCGTCTTGGAGAGGGTACAGCCGGCCTTTGCGTTGTCGAAGGGGGCGCCATGTGCAAAAGAAGATCCGAAGGCGGCCAGAACAACGCATACAGCCGCGGGAATAAAGGCAAGCGCGAGGGATGCGAGGCGCCGCACCCCCCGCGTGGAGGGTATTACGAACACGTGCAAACCGTCTTGGAAGTCCAAAGCCCGTGCAGGTTGCAGCGCGCCACGGCGCTGATTACGGCTTCGCGCCGGGGACATACGATCGTGAACTCGACTTCGGGCTGCATGACAACCGGACTAAAGTCGGCCCGTCCCACGAACAGATCATTGATGCGGAGTTCCACCCACTGAATGTGATGCTCGTTGGTGTTCGGGTGTTTGCCGTTACCCACGTTGACGCGAATTTTGGCGGGTTCGCCGGGTTTCATGCAGGCAGGGATGTCAATGACGGGTCCGTGCTTCTCGCCGACGGCCTTGTCGTCCGCGGCATCCTGCGTGTTCATTTTCCAAAATAAATCGGCCATGCTTGATCTCCTGTGTTTCGTTGTCGTTTCCACCTTGAATTGAGTCTACACATGCGGCGCACGCGGGCGCAACAGCCGCGCGAGACCCTGTGCCGGATAACAACCGATCCATGCCTGAATTATTCCCGCGTTATGTCTTCAAGCCGGCCGGTTTCGTCCTGAAGAAGACGGACGACGGGGTTGAGGAGTCCCTTGAGCGTAATCGCCTCGCGGAACACGCTGCGCATCAAAATCGCCGCCATGCCGCCTATCGTTACGGGGCGATCGCCCAAATCGGACAAGGTAAACGGGGCCAGTGCGATGTTCGCCGATCCGATGGGAAGGATGTTGCTGCTCATGCGCATGCGGGCTTCTTCGCAATGCAGTTCCTGCAGAACAAACGAGCGGCCGCGGGTGGTCCCGGATTGTCCGGAACCGGCCGCCTGTTTCGCCAAGGCGGCGAGATTGGTTCCCTGGCCAATTTCATGATGCAAATGGAACCGGACGCCTTCCAGCGTCATGCGCCGAATCGTGGGCGATTTGGAAAATACGGTGGACATCTGAAATTCAATGGAAAGTTGCTGGATTTCGATGGCCGGCCCCGGCTTGAACGTAGGCGGATTTCCAATGACGATATTATCAGCGACGACCATACCTTCAAGGGGATGTATCGCAATACCGCCGGTGGCGATTTTAACGCCAAGGGCATAATGCAGGGCCCGTTCCAGCACAACACGCGAATACACGTCCGCCTGTAGCAACAGATAAATCCCCGCCGCCGCTCCGGCAATCAACAGCAGGCCGGCGGCAATCAAGACCGTCTTGAAGCAACCCATCATGTCCTCATGGCCTTTCAGTCCCGAATTTTCCGGACAACGCAACACGCGAGTGGATTGATTCGCGCTACGGCCATCATATCATCGAAGGACCCGGGCGCATTACCCAAATCCGCACGCACGGAACGCAGCAAGGATACCGCGTCTACGATGGAAGCCGCCGCTTACTGCTTTTCCGCCGCCTCGTTCGCTCAAGCGTGGATTGTGCATTACTTCCACTCCGGTAAGCGAAAAGGCAGGTTGTTTCCCGATGGGCGTTTCGGGATAATCGCTCGCACCTTTGCAAAGGAAATAGGTTGGAGGAACGAACGCCTTGCGAATTTTACCGATTTCGGCAGGTCTGGCGCTGTTGTTTGTATCCGCCTTGGCGCATGGCGGCGATTCGCCGCAATTCCGTGGACCCAACCGAGACGGCCGCTTCGACGAGCAGGGCTTGTTGAAGGAATGGCCGGATGGCGGTCCGCCCCTGCTGTGGACGGCCAAGGGACTGGGGCAGGGTTATGCCTCGGCGTCCGTGTCGCGGGGCAAGATTTATGTGCCCGGCATGCAGGACGATCAGACCGCCTCCCTGTTTGTCCTGAATAGGGACGGCATCATTGAAAAGAAGATCCCCTACGGCAAGGAAACGCTGGACGATCAGGCGCCGGGGCCGCGTTCGACGCCAACGGTCGAGGGCGATCGGGTTTATCTGTTTTCGGGATTGGGCGTGGTCTACTGTCTTGACACGGCAAAGGGCGAGGTTCTTTGGGAAGTTGATGCGCTCAAGCGATTCCATGCCAAAAACAGCCGGTGGAATATCGCGGAGTCGCTGCTTCTCGACGGCGACCGGGTCATCTGCACGCCGGGCGGTCCGGATGCGCTTCTCGCGGCGCTGGACAAAACGAATGGCGAAACGGTTTGGACCACGAAAGGTCTTATTGACCAAGAGGCGTATTGTTCTCCGACAATCGCCGTTCACAACGGGCGGCGCATCCTCCTGACGGAGACCGGCAAGCATGTGGTGGGCATCAATCCGGACACCGGCGAACTGCTCTGGCGGCATATCCATTTCACGGCGTACGACATCCACGCCGTCACGCCGATTTACAGCGAAGGGCTTGTGTACTTTACGGGAGGATACGCATCGGGCGGCGGCGCGCTCGAACTTTCGCCCGACGGCGCTTCCGTAACGCTGAAATGGAAGGACACCAACCTCGATTGCCAGCATCACGGCGTGGTGCTTGTTGACGGATATCTGTACGGGACGAGCCACAAGCAGAACCGGTTGATGTGCCTTGAAATGGCGACGGGCAAACTCATGTGGAGCGCGAAAGAGGTCACCATGGGCGTCGTCGTATACTCGGACGGCATGTTGTATGTCTACGAGGGGCCTAAATCAGGCGTGGTGAGTCTGGTGAAAGCCCAGCCCACGGGCTTCGATCGCACCGGCCAATTCACCGTTACGGAAGGCACGGACAAGCACTGGGCGCATCCCACCATCGCCAACGGATGCCTGTACATTCGCCATGGCGATGCCCTGATGGCGTACGACGTGCGCGCGAAATAGCAGCCGGGCCGAATCGCCTCAGGATTTCACCGGAACAGGCACGCGGGACGTTGTAACGCAAGCGGTCAGGAAATACAAGGCCACGAGCGCCCAGAGCATCATGTATTCGAAGCGGATGCTGGCCATCGGAGCGCCCAGTTGGCTTATTTTCAGGAAGGCGGTGACTCCGCTGGTGCTGGGAATCGCAAACGACAGCATCCGCAGCCATGACGGAATGGCCTCGGGGGGCCACGCAAAACCGACGAGAAAAACCAGCGGAAGCGATGTAAACATGAAAGCAAGCACCGAGGTCTCGCGGTTATGGAAAAACGTCGAGAGAGTAATTCCAAGGAGCACGCTCGACAGGATATACGGCGCCAGCAGTACGGCGAGTCGCCACGGTTCGCAACGCAGGGGGAATTGATAGTAAAGCCTCAGGATGGCCAGGCTGTACAGTGTCGTAAAGACGGCAATGGTCAGGTAAGCGCCCGTGCGGCCCACAACCCGTTCGACGGTTTCAAGCAGGCGCGCACGCCGGGTGGGCATGCCGGCCATGCGTTCGCGGCGCGTGCCGCCCACCATGCCGACACCCAACACAAGCGTCTGCTGAATAATCAGGATAAAGACGGCGGGAATCGCATAGATTCCATAACTGCCACTGGGATTGTAAAGAGGAATCGCGACGAACGGCAGCGGGTCTGCGGTGTTTCGGGCCTTCTCGAAACCGGCGCCGGCGGCCTGAAGCCTGCGTATTTGAATGCCCGCGCCGAGTGTCCGCGCGGCAAAGGTCACACCCGTCCGAAGGGGCGTCGCAAACAACAAGGTGCTTGTGTCGTAATACGCCGCGACTTTCGATTGCCGGCCGCGCCGGATAGTCCGCTCGAAATCCGCCGGAATCACGACGATTCCATACACGTTCCGTTCGAGAAATTCGCGGCGGGCCGATTCCATGTCGGCGGGTCGCGACATAACGCGGATATTCTCGTTGGCATCGAGCATGCGGATGAATTTCCGGCTCAGTTCGCTCAAATCGTTGTCCACCACGGCGACCGGCACTTCCCGCAGGATTTCCTCATGATACGGAACGGGATAGAAAAACGAATACAGCACAACGGCCCCGACGAGCAGAATAAACGCGCCTTGGTTCTTGGCGATGGCCTTGTATTCGGCAAGCCAGAAACGAATCATGTGCGCCCCCAGTAGCGTTCGTCGGAATAAACCTGCTTCAGGCGCCACAGCATCAGGGCCGGACCCAGAAGGGCGAACAGGCACAGCACGGCGGCGGGATAAAGCGAGATTCGGACCGGCGCGCCGCGAAACGCCTGGTCAATGAACACCTGGAAGAAATAGGTCATGGGCAGAATGGATGACCATATCCTGCCGAACAAAGGCATCGCGACCACGGGAAATGTCGCGCCGGTGAACGCGAGCGCGGGCGAGCAGTAAATTCCCGCAAGACTCAGCGCCATGCGGAAATTGGGGAAGATCCCCAAGAGGAGAATGGCGAGGCTCTGATAGGCCAGGATATAGACAAAATAGGCGGCGGTAATCATCCGGACGCTGCCCTGCACGGGAATGCCGAAGTAGAGAAATACAAACGCGTTGGCCACATTGGCCATGAGAAAAAACAGGATCGTGTAGGGCAGCAATTTGCCCGCGACGGCCACGACGATGCTGCCGCCGGCGCGTTCGAGCAGTTCGCGGCCCGTTCCTTCCCGCAATTCGATGCCAAGGACGAAGACCGTGGTCAGCAGGACAAAAATCTGCAACATGTTCGGCAGGACCAGCGGAACGAGGTAATAGGCGTTGTTGGCGGTGGGATTGAAAAGGGTATGGTGGTCCACCGCCACGGGCGAAACGCGTTCCATGGCCGCTTGGAGCGGTTCACCTTTCTTTTGGCGGGTCTTGACGTTGATTCCGGCGGAAACGGCGGCCACGACAGTCTGCATGTCACGCGCGACAAGTCCGGCCGGCAACAGGTACTGGTTATTGTAATATCCGACGATTTTCGGCGACTTTCCGGCATACACGTCGCGTTCCATCTTTTCAGGGATCAGGATCAGGGCGTAGGCTTCGTTGGACTCAATAAGGGTCCGGCCCTGTAGCGGATCGTTGACGCGGTGCGCCACGCGTATCGCCTGGGTGGCATCCATCATCCGAACCAGCTTGCGCGACAAGGCGGAATGATCGCGATCGCACACGGCGACGGGCAATTCGACAGGTTTGCCGGCGCTGAACAGCGAGGCCAGCACCCCGAATGTGGCGAGCGGAAAGACTATCGCGAGCAGCCCATAAAGAGGTCGCGACGTCGCGCGCCGGCATTCACGCGCGACAACGCTCCATACACCGCCCGGCCTGCCCTTCATGGTCATGCGCCTTCATGTCCGCGATCCGCCGGGACCGGCAGTTTGTCCCATTCGACCAGGACCGACATGCCGGGCCGCAACCCTTCGACGCGGCTCACGGGACGCGCGCGCACCTCGAAGGTTTTCATGTCGAAATCGCCGGCGGTTTTCGTGGCGCGCCATGTCGCGAAATCGCCCAGCGGCTTGATGAAGTCCACCCGCCACTCGACCGCCCGGCCGTTCAGCGCGGGCACGCGCCCCTCGAATTTTGTGCCCATCGGCATCCGGCCCAGCAGATCCTCGCGCAAATTGAACACGACCCACACATCGTTCAAGTCCACGATGCTGAACACGGGAAAACCGGGCGTCGCCAGTTCGCCGGGATCGATGATCGCCTCGGCGATTTCGCCGTCAATCGGCGCCTTGAGTTCGGTTTCCGAAAGATAGGATTGCACTTCGGACACCACGCCCCCGGCCTGATTTTCAATGGCGCGGGCCGCTTTTTTGTCTTCCTCGCGCGCGCCGGCCACGGCCATTTCATGGGTGGCGCGCGCGGCCTCGGCCATCTGCGTGGCCGCTTTCCATTTCGCCATGGCCTCGTCGAGGGTCTGCGGGGAAACGTGGTCGCTTTCGTACAACTGCATCACGCGTTCGTAACTTTTTCGGGCCAGTTCGGCATTGGCCAACGCCATTTGCCACGCGTGGCGCGCCGCCTCGATCTCTTGTATACGCGCGCCGTTGTCGGCTTTTTCGCGCACAGCGCTGGCGGCCTCGCGAGCGCTGGTCGCCTGGGCAGCCTTGGCCTCGATTTCGGGACTCTTCAGCGCGGCCAAGATCTGGCCCTTCGCGACGGCATCCCCTTCCCTGACGAAAAGCGTCTCAACGCGGCCCGCAATTTTCGGGGCGACGTCCACCTGCGTGGCGTCCACTTCGCCCTGGACAATCAGCGGCGCCGGTTTGAAGACGAATTGGCTGCCGTAAATGGCCCCGCCCGTCACGCCCGCCAGAATAGACACCAAAACCAACACACGCAACAAAGTCTTCATGCACTACACCTTCTTTGCCGCTCAGGGGTTCCGGGACGGCCTCCGTCCGGCTTTTGCCGGTTGATCCGCAAGGCCGATGCCCGACAAGACGACGCGCACAACGTGGTCCGCCACCGCGCGCACGAATGAATCCGAATATTCCGTGCGTTTCTGTTCGATAAGAATCGCCTCGCGTCCCAGGCAGTAAAAGACGATCTGGCCCGTGATCGAATAGGCCCACAACGTCGCATCCTGCTCCGTCAGGCGCGGCGCGGCGGCGCGGAGCAACTGGCGCAGGACCACGTGGTCGGGATGCAGAATCCGTGCAAAGAGGAATTCGAGCGCCGGGCCTTTCGCGAGCAAGGCGCGCAAAAGCAGTTGCGCGTACCATTCGGGCAAATCCGCCGACATATATGCACGCGCTTCGCGTTCGATCAGTTCGCGCAGAACGCCGACAGCCTGGGATTGGTCCAGCGTGCGCGCGTCCATGCCGTCCAAGGCCTTGTCCCGCCGCGCCACCATCTTGTCCGCCACGTACTGGACCACTGCCAGATACAGGTTGTCCTTGGTCGCATAATGGTAATTGACCGCCGCGATGTTCGTCTTCGACTTGCGGGCAATATCCCGGACACTCGTGGCGTCGAATCCCCTTTGTGCGAACAACTCCCCCGCCGCGATCAACAGCCGGTGCCGTGTCGCGTCTTTTCCTTCGTCTGCGCCGTCCATCCGCCGTTTCATGTTTCGGTCTCCCGTCGAATGCGCGCAGTATACCCCCACCCGGATTATAAATTCAAATGTTTGTTTCAATCGGGCGTTTTTTTGCCAATTGTGCCGCAACAAATGTCATTTTGTTCCTGCAGGCGCCGAATTCCCGGACTATTCCTCGTGATGGGACATTCATGGGCGGTTGCGCATTTCGAAGGTAATCGTGGCCCATTCCCGGGTGATGTCCGCGATCGGGCGGAGTGGCCGTTTTGTTCTTTCGCTTCGTATCCGCGAGCGAGAACTTATCCATGGCCAACACACAAAACCGTACTGCATGAATGTTTAGGTTGAGTTATTTCCCCTGTCATGCATTCACGGGTCTTTTTGGAAATGGTGGAGATGAACGGGATCGAACCGTCGACCTCTTGACTGCCAGTCAAGCGCTCTCCCAACTGAGCTACATCCCCACGGGATGGGCGCTGTTTGCGCCCTTTGTTGATTGAAAGGAAGGCTATCATATTCCCGGCAGGGAATCAACTTTTTGCACGGGAAATGTTGTGGTAGAATGCACCGTGGAAAACGCATGATAGCGTATTCGGCGGTTGCCGGAAGTCATCATCGGAAAGGAACGTAAACGGCGGACACGTCAGGTGGCGTGTCTTTCGAGTAAGTATTGCTTTATTCTCCCGCGTTCGTTCTTACGGGTTGCCGTTTGTTTTTTTCTCCCAAGACTCATTATCTTGGCATTGTTGTTTCCGGGGCATCCGCCGAAATTGAACTGGACAAAGAGAGGGAAAGGCGCGGAAAAAATGGCAGGTTCAACGAAGAACGCCCGGGGCGTCAAGACGATTGGGATACTGACGTCGGGCGGCGATTGTCCGGGGCTGAACGCGGTCATCCGGGCATTGGTTCGCGCGGTGGCGCATTCCGATGTCGAAGTATTTGGGTTTCTCGAAGGTTTCACGGGGCTTGTGGAGAACCGTTTTCTGAAATTGACCGATGCGGATTGCAGCGGGCTGCTCACGGTGGGCGGCACCATTCTTCGCACCAGCCGAAACAAGCCGAACAAGATGCCGGCTCCGGACGGCAGTGTCCGCGACATGACCGGCGCGGCCATCGAAACGTACCGGCGGCTGAATCTTGATTGCCTGATATGCCTTGGCGGCGGCGGCACGCAAAAAAGCGCGTTTCATCTGATGAACGAGGGTGGAATCCATGTGATCACCGTCCCGAAAACGATAGACAACGATGTGTTCGGCACGGATGTTTGCTTTGGTTTCGACACGGGCATGACGATCGGCGCGGAAGCGATCGACCGGCTGCACACGACGGCGTCGAGCCACCATCGGGTCATGATCGTGGACGTGATGGGACACAATACGGGATGGCTGGCGCTGGGTTCGGGCGTGGCCAGCGGCGCGGATGTCATTTTGATACCTGAAATTCCCTATTCGCCCAATGTCGTTGCGGAGTCGTTGCTGGAGCGGATGCGGCACGGCAAGAAATTCAGCATCGTCGTGGTCGCGGAAGGCGCTACCGCCGCGCCCGATGCTCCCCCCCGGAAACGGGGTGTCCGCATGCCCAAGGAAAAGGAAACGAAGACGGTCCAACCAAAAAGCGCCACGCTGGCTGAATATCTTCATCAGGCAACGGGGCTCGAAACGCGCATTACGTCTCTGGGCTACCTTCAACGGGGCGGCATACCCACGCCGACCGACCGCGTGCTTTGCACGGCCTTCGGCGCGAAAGCCGCCGAACTGGCGCTGGCACGCCGCTTTGGCAACATGGTGGCCAAGCGCGGCGAGGAATTCGTGCCGGTCCCGTTAAAGGAGATCGCCGGGAAGAAGCGAATGGTGCCGTTGGATCATCCGCTGATAATGGCCGCGCGCGCGGTCAATACATGCCTGGGTGACCACGTATGAGCGCCGGTCAGCCGTTGGTCCGCAAGTCCAATTCGTAGAGCTGCGCGAAGGTTTTGAGTTGCCGCGCCCCGTCGAGGCAGTACAGGATCGGATGCGGCCCTGGGTAGATTTCGCAGACATCCTTCACACCGGTAAACTCGACCAGCACGCGCGTTGCGCAACCGCCGACCGGCGGGCACTCCGGCGACTCGACGACTTTCCCCGCCCACGCGTCAAGCCGGTTTTCGCCCGAATGGTATTTGCAGAGGGTCACGGATTCGTCCCGGGGCCATACCACGTCCAAGGCCAGCGTTTTCGGGAGTTGATGGAAGAACGGGCGCAGCCGGTAGGGAACGGCCTTTGCCTTCGGACCGAGCAGGCGGTCCGTGCAGGTACAGTGCGATCCGAGATACAGATTCCGCTCGGTGTCGAATTCGGGATTATGCTGGAATCCGCCGCGTCCGAACAGGTTCGCGCCGAGCATCAGCGTAAGCGTAGCGTTCAGATCGTTTTCGCAGCCGCACGGCACGAGCGCCCCGTTGTTCAGCGCGAAACTGAGGCACGGCTTTCGGTGTTTCAGGAAAAGGCATTCGATGGTAATCGCATCGGCATCGTACCGTTCCATGATCTTCAGCACGGCGGCATGTGCGCGAACCGCATCGAGAAAGGCCTCCTCCCCCAGATCCGTCACCTTGCGTGCGTTCGATCGTATCTTTCGGGCAAATCGCCGCATCTCAGACGTCACCACCGTTTCATCGAAGAGCGTGTTGAACTGGGCCGCCGGAATCCCGTGAATGGGCATGTCGAAAAAAGTCTCGCGGTCGTCGGTTTCCGTCTGAAGACGTCCGGACACGCGCAGCAGGCGGCTCTGGCGCATGCGCACCTTCGCATGAATCGCGCGCAATCCCCGTTCAAGCGCGTCCCAATGCTCGATGGAATGGATGTATTGGACCCGTTTAGCCGTGCGAAACCGGGCCGGCGGCAGTTGATGATTGGATCCGACGGGATGGTACAGGATGATTGGGCCCGGGTATGCATCGAGTATCGGGACCATCTTGGCGCTGAAACTGTTCCAGAAATTGAACAGGATCAGCGCGTCGGGTTTGCTCGCGGCAATGTCGGAGATGAAACCCTGTATGGCCGCATCCGTATAGATTGGGGCCGCATCGATTGCACATTCGAGATCCAGTCCCTTGGCCATGCCATTGAGTCGGGACATGAATTTGGCCTGCTGTTCCTCCGGCTTGTACTGGTTTCCCGGCCATGTAAACCAATTCTCCTTGCTCCAGCCGTCCTCGCACTTGCCGTCCAGCACGACCTGTTCAGGCGGATAGAAAAAGGCGCCGCGAACCCTGCCCGGTTTTTTCGGTCCGGGCAAGACGGAAAGCCCGTCGGAAACGGTCCGTCCCAACGCTTCGCGGGTGGTTCCCCATGCGGCGAGGGCCGCTGCGGTTTTCAGAAAGGTCCTGCGATCGCATCCCTTGGTCACGGCGCTACCCTCCGGAAGCCATTCTGCTTCACTTCATGGCGCTATGCCATAAAAAAACCGGAAACAACCGGTTTTGGACGTTATTCCGATGCCGCAGGGCCGAGATTGGGCTTTGGCAGATCACCCATAGGGACATGTTGAAGCGGAGGCGCCTCGGTGTTTTCCGCATTTTCTTCTTCTTCACGTCCGATGCCGAGCATACGATTGATTTCGTCGTAGTTACGGGTGATGGCGATTTCACGGCCACGCCGTTCGCGCAAATCGGCGAGGTAATCGGACAGGATCTGCGCCCGTTTCGCGCTAAGCGCACCTTTTCGCAACTGCTCCTCTTCCTTCGGCCATTCCTCTTGCCATGCTTTTTCATCCGGCGGGGTCTTTTTGAGCAGTTCAACAAAATACAGGTCCGAACGGAAACCTTTGAGAGGGCCGGCAAACGCCCCCGGCTCCTTCTGACCGAGGACATCGTAGACCTCGACAGTCTGCACGTAGATCTGGTCGCTGAACAGGAAATCGCGGCGGGTAAATTCTTTGGATTCCTTGATTTCCAGATTGAGTTCCGGCGCCTTGGCCACCACGTCCTGCAGAGAATGCGCATCGGCGGCCAGTTTCTCGCCCAGTTTCGCCAGTTCATCGGCGCGTTCCGGCGATTGGCGAATCGTCTCGATGGCGTCTTTGACGACTTTTTCACGAACCGCCTCGAGCGGCTGCAAGACCGGCGGTTCGATTTGAATCACCTTGGCGACATACAAATTGGCGCGCCCCTTGATTACCTCTTTGGGAAATTCGTTGAGGGCGACGTTCGCCAAGCCGCTCCGAACGGCCCAAAGGTCTTCCTTCGCCACATTTTCAATACTTTCGCTGTCCCTGGAAATACCTTGAGCCGTCATGACCGGCAAACCGGCTTCGGCGGCGGCCGTCCGCAAATCGCCGGACTCTTTCGCCTTTGCCAGCAAATGCGCGGCCTTTTCCTCGCGAGCCATGCGTTCCCCTTCCGTCAACTTCGGACGGATAATGATTTCACGGGCCTTGACGCTTCGGGCGCCGGTCGCTTCATCCGTGCGTTCCTGCTCGACTTTGAAAATGTAATACGCCCCGAAGGATTCGATGGGATCGCTTACCGCGCCGACCGGAAGCCCAAGCAGCGCCTTGATGTGATCGGGATCATTCGGACCGGGCGCAACCCACTCCATCTCGCCGCCCTGTTCCTTGTCGGGACCTTCCGAATGCTGTTTGGCCAATTCGGCGAAATCGGCCCCCTCCCGCGCGCGCTTCACGAGGTCATCCAGCAACGCGGGCCGCTCCACGGCCAGGGAAACGGCCGCAAATTCGATGTCGCGTTTTTCCGGAAGTTGATAGCGGGTGGGGTCTTTGTCGTACTCCGCCTTGATTTGCTCTTCCGTGGGCACGATTTCAGGATCCACCTTGACATAGCGGATTTGGATTTTGGTGTGATTGTCCTCAAATTGTTTTCGGATTTCCGTGTCGAGCACGCGCGCCGGCGCCATGGCCTGCCGCACAAGCAATTCACGCCCCGCCTGCGCCCGGAGTTCATCGTAAATCACATTCCAGTTGCGGCCCCGTTCGGAATCTATCCACGCATTCCACAACGAGGGGCTGAAATTGCCCTTTTCGTCCTGAAAGGCAGGCTCTTTCTTCAGACGTTCCAACAGCATGGCCTTGTCCATCGCAAAATCGGTTTTCTGAACTTCCATGGTCAACAGGGCGGAATCAATCAAACTGTCCAACACCCGTTCGGCCGTGCCGTCCTTGGCCAGTTCGCTTACCGGCGGACGGGGTCCCCCCTGAGCGCGACGGTCGAGTTCGGCGTTCATGCGCCGTTCGAAATCCATCGCCAGTATCGGACTCTTGCCCACGGTGGCCACGACGCCACTCGTTTGGCCGTCGCCGCGGTGCATTCCTCTGCGGGAACGCCCGGCATAACCGCCCCATACAACAAAAGGCCCGATAATCAGGACGATCAGAACCGTCAGGATTGATTTCTTGTACTTGCGCATCAGATGTACCATGATGCGGATATCCTCCAAAAAGACACGTCAAGATTTCGCCGGCGCTTTTCGCGTGGGTGAAACCGCCAATACAATCCGGAAATCCGAAAGAGACTAGCACACGAATGCCAAACCGCGCAAATTCATGCGAAAACACGACAACACATCGAAGCACTCATTTGAACCGGATCGCATCATCTGCTACCCTCGGCGCGTCATTGTGTGAAAACGTGCCGGGGTAACTCTATGCCAGTGCCGATGATAGATCTTCGCGCCCAGTATCGCCGCATCAAGCCGGACTTGGATGCCGCGGTCGCCGAGGTTTTCGAGACACAGGGATTCGTAGGAGGACCGAATGTTGAAAAACTGGAGGAGGGTATCGCTTCGTATCTCGGCGCCGGCGCCGCCATTGCGTGCGCTTCGGGCACGGATGCGCTGCTGCTGTCGTTAAAAGCCCTTGGAATCGGCCCCGGCGACGAAGTCATCACAACGCCGTTCACGTTTTTCGCGACAGCGGGCGCCATCGCCAATGTGGGCGCGAAACCGGTTTTCGCGGACATCCGGCCCCGGTGTTTTACGATCAATCCGGAGTGTATAGAACCGCTTGTCACGCCACGCACGAAAGCCATCATTCCGGTGCATCTTTACGGCCAGTGCGCCGACATGGAGGCCATCCATGCCATTGCAGCCCGGCACGGCCTCACCGTGATCGAGGACGCCGCCCAGGCGCTCGGCGCCAAACGCCACAGCCGTCCCGCCTGCACGCTCGCGCCAATGGCCGCCATCAGTTTTTACCCGACCAAGAACCTTGGCGGCGCGGGCGACGGAGGCATGGTCATCGCCCAAGACGCGGCCTTGGCGGAGCGCGTCCGCCTGCTGCGCGCGCATGGGGCCGGAACGACCTACATTCATGCGATTGTCGGCACCAACAGTCGGCTGGATGCCCTGCAGGCGGCCGTTCTCAATGTGAAACGGGCCCATCTCGATGAATGGAACGCCGAACGCCGGGCTCGGGCCGCCTATTACACGGAACGGTTCGCGGAGGTCCCCGAAGTGACCGTGCCCGTCGAGTGTCCCGGCAATTTTCACGTCTACCACCAGTATGTAATCCGCCTGCCACGCCGCGACGAGGCCCGGGACTTGTTTCGCGCGCGCGGGGTCGGCTGCGCCGTGTTTTACCCGCTGCCGCTCCACTTGCAGGAATGTTTCCGCTACCTTGGCTACTCGGAACGCGACTGCCCCCACGCGGTGCAGGCCAGCCGCGAGGTGCTTGCATTGCCGATGTTTCCCGAACTCACTCCCGAACAACAGGACGAGGTCGTCGCCCTTGTCAAGGAGCACCTCGCCGGGAAGCCTGTGTTATAATTTTCATGAATAACAAAGCAGGAGACGTGAAATGCGTGTGCGAACGGCGGTTGCCATGGGGCTGGCGGCGCTTGCCACGGGTTGTCTGAGCGATGTGCATGATCGCCGGCCTTTCACGAAAGAATGGCGGAACGAAATCGAGCATGATCGGGCCTTTCAGGAACGCCGGGCTCGAATTGACAAAAAAGATCCCGGGAAACTGAAGGCCGATGGCGGGGCCATCGGACACGATCGCACGGACGGGCCTCCCCTGATTGGAAAACAACAGGGAATTGCCGCCGACGTGGATGTTCAGGGAAATGCCGTCGTCCGGTACGGTGTCCGGTGGTAGTCTGACGACTTTCTAAGGAAAAGGCCGCCATTTCACGAAGAAACGGCGGCCGATCCCTTGGATTTGCTTGTGAGCGACTAGATGCCTTCGATATTGGCGCCGGACACACGCCATACGCCGTCTTTGTCTTTCTTGTATTGCAACTCGACGGTCACGGATCCCTCGTTGGCGCTGGCCTCGATCGGATAAACGCTGGCGGTCTCCTTGTTCACGGTAACCTTGGCGTTGTCCAATACCACCTTGGCGTTGTGTTCTTTGACCAAATCCGGAAACTGGTCCACATAGCCCATCTGCTTGCCCTGCTCGATGTACTCGGCCAGTTTGGCCTTGCCACCGTCCACATCCGGATGATAGAAATCTTCCGAAACGTAGTTCAGAATGGTGTCGGCCTTGCCGGCCAGCAGGTCGGCCACGAGGCTTTGCGTCTGCTGCATCACCAGTTCCTCGGGCTTGGGCTTCTTGCCGGAGGACGCACAACCGGCTGTCAGCAATGCCGCCACACAAAGAACCACCCACATGCGTGTCATGGACTTCATATCGTCCTCCTTTTGCTTGTTTTTCCTTTGTTATCCTCAACGCACGGCGATACCTTACGTTATTTTGACATGAAAAGTCGAATTTGGTTTCATACCGGCGGACTTTGTTGGGGGCCGGTAAACGTCATATACTGATACGGCCGCACAGAAGGATGCGACGCAAGCCATGAGAGAAGCCGAAATACCCGTCACGTTTCAGCCGCATGGGCGGACTGTGTTCGTATTGAAAGACAGCACGCTGCTGGAAGCCGCCGCGCAGGCAGGTATCGCCATCAACACGCCGTGTGGGGGCGGTGGCACGTGCGGCAAGTGCAAGGTTCGCGTGATGGCGAACGCGGAGGATCCCTGTGAAGCGGAACGCGCGACATTGAGCGCCGCCGAATGCAAGGAAGGATATCGCCTGTCGTGTCAGACGCATATCCACAAGGCGATGACCGTTGACATTCCCGAAACATCCGTTCTGGCATCCACGTTCCAGATTCTTTCGGATGCGCACGACACGGTCACCGACGTTTCGGATGCCACGCTGCGAAAAATAGCCGTCGAGTTGCCCGTTCCCGATCGAGGCGACGCGATAGCCGATACCCGCCGGATCGAACGCGCCATCGGTCCCTTTACGCTGGATTTTGACCTGTTGCGCATACTACCTCTGCGTTTGCGGCAGGACGGTTTCCGCGGAACGGCCGTTCTTGCCGATGGCCGACTGCTGGATTTCGAGCCGGGTGACACCCGCGCCCAATGCCACGCCGTCGCCTTGGACATCGGCACGACCACGTTGGCGGGCGCGCTGTTGGATCTGACCACGGGCCGTGAATGCGCCAATGTGGCGCGAATGAATCCGCAAACCCGGTTTGGAGACGATGTCATTTCACGCATTCAATTCACCCGGCAGGAAAGCGATGGGCTGCAATCGCTTCACGAGGCCATTCTGAACGAAGCCAATGACATGATCGCGGAATTGGGGGCGCAGGCGGGCGTCTCGCCTAAGCACATCTACGAGGTGGTGATTTCAGGCAACACGACCATGCAGCAGATTTTCACCGGGATCAATCCGGCGGCGCTAGGCGAGGCGCCGTTCACGCCCGCATGCGCCGATGCGCTTTCGCTGCGCGCCTCGGAACTGGGTATCCGCATCCACCCCCGCGGGCGCGTGTACGCCTTTCCCGTCATCGGGGGGTTTGTGGGCGGCGACACGGTCGCGGGAATCCTGGCGACCTCGCTGCCGAAATCGGATGGGCCCACGATGCTTGTGGATATTGGCACAAATGGTGAGATTGTCGTTGGCCACAAAGGGCGTTTGATCGCCGCCTCGACGGCCGCCGGTCCGGCTTTCGAGGGCGCACGGATCATGCACGGCATGCGCGCAACGGCCGGCGCCATCGAAAAAGTCTTGTTCGACGGGGACGTGCGGATTAGCGTCATCGGCGACGCGCCGCCCGTCGGACTCTGCGGTTCCGCACTCATAGACGCCGTCGCCGAATTGTTGCGGCACGGGATGCTTCTTGGCCAAGGGATGTTGCTGGGCGCGGATGATGTGCCCGATACCGTGCCGCGTCCTCTGCGCAAGCGGCTGGTTTCAACGGAGGACGGGCCTGCCTTTGTCCTTGCAAACGGCGGTGAAACGGCCACAGGAAATCCTGTTCTGCTCACGCAAAAAGACATCCGGGAAGTCCAACTCGCCACCGCGGCCATTCGCTCGGGCGTGGCCATCCTGATGCGTCGTATTGGACTCCGATCCGGCGATCTCGAACGGGTTCTGATCGCGGGTGGTTTTGGCAACTTTATCCGTCGAAGCAACGCGCAGCGCATTGGTCTGCTGCCCGGGGAACTGGATCGCCACCGCATCCAGTACGCGGGCAACACATCGCTGGCCGGCGCGCGGCTGGCCGCCGCCTCAAAACGCGCCCGTGAACGCGCCGAAGAATGGGCGCGGCAGGTGGAGCATGTGGACCTATCGCTCGATGTCGAATTCCAGAACGAATACGTCTCCGCAATGTTCTTCCCCGAATAATCCCCGCGCCCTGCGGGAAGAAAAGAAAAGTCGCCTATCCGCGCGAGGGTATAGTAGACTGTCCGGCATGCAAGGCAAAATCCTGATTGTTGGCGATGATCCTTCATGGGCCGGACTGCACGAATGGCTGGCGGCGCAAGGATTGGAAGTAGACGTTGCGGCGAACGCGGACGAGGCATCCCGCCTTTTAGATAGGTCGGCGCACGATGTTGTTCTTGTGAATCCACGGATTCCGATTGCGAAAGGACACAGCCCCGTCGAATGGATACGGCAACAGGCGCCGGACGCCTTGATCTTGGCCGTTCTCGTTTCCGGCACGACGGGGGAAATCCGCACCGTCATCCGGCAAGGCGCCCACGATGTGTTGCCAGGACCCCGGGAAGCGGAAGAACTCTTCTTGCACCGGATTACTCAGGCGCTTGCCTACCGGCAAATGCGCAAAGAACGTGATCGCCTGCAGGAGTCGCTTCAATCCAAGGCCGGGGAACTCGCCGATCGTCTGGGCCAGTTGGAACTCGCGCACAGCATCCTGCAGGCGCAGGCCGTGGCCATCCAAGTGGATCTCAGCCGCGCCATGCGTATCCAGCGCGGCCTGTTGCCCCGCACCACACCCCGCGCGGACCGTATTTCCGCCGCCGCGGCGTACCATCCGATGGCGAAAGTGGGCGGCGATCTGTACGATGTGTTTCCTCTCGACGATGCGCATGTGGGTTGTTTCATCGCCGACACGTCAGGGCACGGCATCAGTTCGGCGATGTTGACGATCTTTCTCAAGCATGCGATTCAGGGCGCGACATGCGCGAGCGGCGGAGCGGCGCGCATGCCGGGCGAGGTGTTGCGCGAACTCAACCGCACGATTCTTTCCGAGGCGTTCAGCGAAGGGTTGTTCGTGTCCATGACCTGTCTGGTCCTCGACGTCGAGACGTTCACCGCCGCGTATTCCAGCGCAGGGCATCGCCCCCTGTTCGTGCGGCGGAACGACGGAACGATCGAACGCCTGCACCGCCCCGCGCCCGTGCTGGGCGTCAATCCGTTCGTGGCGTATTCGGATGGCGAGATTGTTCTGCAGCCGGGAGAGTTGATTGTCTTCCACACGGACGGCATCACCGAAGCGCGCAGCGTGGAGGGTGAATCGTTCGGGGAAGATCGCCTGGTGGAAGCCGTTCGCGGAGCCGAACCGCATGCGGATACGGTTGTGGCCGCGATCGAACAGGCGCGCAACACCTTTCGAAAAGGCGCGCCGCGCGTGGATGACGCCACCTTGCTGGTTCTGGGCATGGAACCGCAGCGCGTGCCCCTGTGGACGCCGGATGAGCCGGCGCCCCAACCTATTGCGGGCGGTCCACGATCGGTTAAAGTATTGACGGCGCGCAAGAATGGACATGTGTTTATCGGTTTGTCGGGAACGGGGTCGTGGCGGGAGAGCCAACAGGTCTTCGATCTGTGCCGGCAACCCGGCGTGCAATCAATCACGCTTGATCTAACCGATTGCACGCATTTGGACAGCACTTTTCTCGGCGTGCTTCACAATATCGCCACGACCCTGTCGGATGAGACGGGCATCCGTTTCGAAATTCAGAATGTGCCGCGCGAGTTGCTGAAAACCATGAGCGAACTCGGCCTGATTGGCGTACTGATGCACTTTCGCCCCAAATCCATTCCACTGCCCGAGGACATGGCGCCGGTTGAAGGCGGAGCGCCCGCCGGCGAGGAATTGGGCCGTCTGCTCCTGTGGGCGCACGAGGCCTTGGTCGAGGCCGACCCGCGCAACGCCGACCGGTTCGCCGCGGTATTGCAGGTTCTTCACGATCAGGCTCGCGGGGCAAGTCGCGGCGACAAAAGGGGCGGCCTTCCATGAATCCGGTCGAATCGCTCGATTTCGTGATCCCCGTGTACAACGAGCGCGACACGTTACCGGCGCTTGCGGAAGGCATCGCGCGGCATGCCGCGCCGCATCCGTTCCGCATCCTCTTCATTGACGATGGCAGCGACGACGGATCGGACAAGGTTCTGCTCGAATTGCACGAGCGATATCCCTGGGTGGACACGATCCGGTTTCGCCGGAATTTCGGCAAGACCGCCGCGCTCGCCGCCGGTTTCCAGCGTGTACGGGGGGACATCGTCTTTACGATGGATGCCGACCTGCAGGATGATCCGAAGGAGATTCCCCGTTTCATCGAGGCGATTCGCGCGGGGGCCGACATGGTGTGCGGATGGAAACGCAAGCGCCATGATCCATGGCACAAGACCCTTCCCTCGCGCGTTTACAATTGCTGGGTGTCTTGGGTGTTCCGCATTCCGCTTCACGATGTCAATTGTGGATTCAAAGCCATGCGCGCCGAGGTGGCGCGGCATCTGATCCTGTACGGCGAGATGCATCGGCTCATTCCGGTGCTCGCGCAGCAGAACGGCTGCCGTTTGGCCGAATTACCGGTTGAGCATCATCCCCGCCAATCGGGTGTTTCGAAATACGGTTTCGAGCGGTTCATGCGCGGCGCGGCGGATGTCGTCACGGTGCGCTTCCTCGAACGGTACGGCGCATCGCCCGGGCACTTTTTCTATCCCTTGGGCGGTTGCCTGGGGATCATGGGGGGACTGGCGGCGCTGAGATCGGCGCTTGACGTCGCCGTCGGTCGAAACGGGACGGCGCAAGCGCTCGGATTGGCCGGCCTGCAACTGCTGTTGGCGGGCACGATCCTGTTTGGCCTTGGACTCGTCGCCGAACGAAGCGTCCGCATGCGGCCGCCCATCAATCCACCGGCCATGGTCGCATCGGAACACATTCACATAGAAGACAAGGAACCGAGCGACGATTGCCGGTAGCGCCGAAGCAAGGCGCATGCATGGCAACCCATGCCCCCAATCATGTATGCTCCCTCATACAACACCGGATTCCAAATAATATGTTGACCCCTCAAGCGCTATCGCATCGCAGCCATTACTTTCCGCTCGGATTTCCGATAGCGGAACGGGCCTGGCGGCGCTGGAACGCCGCCGACCTGGCCGCCGAAGCACCGGGACAGCCCGGCTATGCCTATCGTGTCCTTGCTGATCGCATAAACGGCGCGCCGCATTTTCATACCTATCCATCACGTCCGGTTCGCGCGGGCGACATGATGGCGTTCGCCCTATTGACCGAGATTTTGCGTTATGTCGTCAACCGGTATTGCCTCGAGGAAAATCCCGGCATCATGCTGGAGGGACTGGACGCGATTCGGTCCGCCGACGGTCCGTCGCTGGTCAATCGTCCGCTTCAGGCGTTTGTTGCGCTTTATCCGCCGCCCGAGGTCTATGCCGGACAGGCGCCCGGCGCGTATCTCTCCGGAACCGAAGCGCTTGTTCCCCACGAGTACGACGCCGCGCGGGAAACCTTGCTATTGCATCTTTCCATGGCCAATCCGGCGGCAGAGGCAATGCGCCCCTTGTTCGACGACGAGGAACTCCGGCAAACAAGCCCGTATCTTTCACTGGTCGAGCGCATCGAGCTCTTTTTCCGGCATTGTCCACCTGTCAAGGGTTTGGGACAAGCGCTTTTTCCCCTGTTGCGCGCACCGATGGAAGCGTCACCGGATTCCCTACAAGGACAACTCGAATATGTCCGGAATCACTGGTCGCCGGTGTTGCCTTCCGATTTGCTTGAACGGATCGTTCTTGTCTCGGATGTCATCAAAGAAGAAACGGCGATGCGCGGCCACGGTCCCGGGCCGATCCAGCCTCTTCGGTTCGGACGGGATGCCGGCTTCAACATTGCCTATCCTGAACCGGAAGCGTTCACGCAAGACCGCGACTGGATGGCGAACGTCGTGTTGATTGCCAAGTCGGTCCATGTATGGCTGGATCAGATTTCCAGGCAATACCAGCGGAACATTACCCGACTCGATCAGGTGCCCGACGAAGAACTGGACCGTCTGGCGCGATGGGGCTTTACCGGACTTTGGATCATCGGAGTGTGGGAGCGGTCGCCCGCCTCGCAACGCATCAAACAACTCATGGGCAACCCCGAAGCGCTCTCCTCGGCGTATTCGCTGTACGATTACACGATTGCGGCGGACTTGGGCGGCGCGGAAGCGCTAGACAACCTGCGGAATCGGGCCGCCGCGCGCGGCATCCGTCTCGCGAGCGACATGGTGCCGAATCATGTGGGCCTATACTCGAAATGGGTCGTCGAGCATCCGGACTGGTTCATCCAGTTGTCCTACCCGCCCTTTCCGGGCTACCGGTTCAACGGGGAGGATTTATCCCGCGATCCGCGGATTGAAATCCGCATCGAGGACGGGTATTGGGAACACCGCGATGCCGCCGTGGTTTTCAGGCGGGTGGACAAACTCACCGGCGACACGCGCTACATTTATCACGGCAACGACGGCACCAACATGCCGTGGAACGACACCGCGCAACTCAACTTTCTCATTCCGGAGGTGCGAGAGGCGGTCATCCAGACAATCCTGCATGTCGCCCGGCAATTTCCCATCATCCGGTTCGACGCCGCGATGACGCTGGCCAAACGCCATTACCAAAGGCTCTGGTTCCCGCAGCCCGGCGACGCCGGCGCGATTCCCTCGCGCGCGGAACACGGCATGTCGCGCGCGGAATTCGACGAGGCGTTTCCGAAGGAATTCTGGCGCGAGGTCGTGGATCGCATCCAAACGGATGCGCCCGATACACTCCTGCTGGCCGAGGCGTTTTGGCTCATGGAAGGCTATTTCGTTCGGACGCTCGGCATGCACCGCGTCTACAACAGCGCGTTCATGAACATGCTGAAGATGGAAGAGAACGAAAAATACCGGCTGACCGTGAAAAATGTCCTCGAATTCAGCCCGGAAGTCCTCAAACGATTTGTCAATTTCATGAACAATCCCGACGAACGCACCGCCGTGGAACAATTCGGACGCGGCGACAAATATTTCGGGGTCGCAGTGCTGATGGTCACCATGCCGGGGCTGCCCATGTTCGGCCATGGCCAGATCGAGGGTTTCACCGAAAAATACGGCATGGAATACAAACGCGCCTATTGGAATGAGGCCGTGGACGAAGGCATGGTCGCCCGGCATGAAAACGAAATCTTTCCGCTGATGCGCAAGCGGCGCCTCTTCAGCGAAGTGGAACATTTTGCCTTTTACGATGCGCACACGCCCGGTGGCGGAGTGGACGAGAACGTCTTCGCCTACTCAAACCGTGCCGGCGACGAACGGGCCGTCGTGCTCTACAACAACGCATACAACACGACGTCCGGCACGGTTCGCGCATCCGTCCCCTTCAACGCGGGAGACAGCGATCACCGGGACCTTCGAACCACCACCCTCGCGGAAGCCCTCGCCCTCGACACGCGCGATGACTGTTTCTACGTTTTTAGCGATCACCGGACCAAACTGGAATACATTCGCCATGCGCCCTCCCTGGCCGCACACGGTTTGTCGTTCGATCTGCACGCCTACGAATACAAGGCGTTTCTCGACTGGCGCGAGATTCACGATCGCGACGGCACATGGCGGCGGCTCGAGGAATCATTAAGCGGACGCGGCGTGCCAAGCATTGAAGAAGCCTATGGTGAAACCGTCCTTGCGCCGATCCACGAACCGTTCCGTCGTGTCATGAACGCCGAAATGTTGCGCGTCCTGATTGCAGGGCCGACCCAGGAACATCGCGCGCAACTCGAAACAGCGCTACGGCAATTCCTCGATGCCGTGACGGCATATCTGGGAACCATCTTGGACGCCAACGCCGTCGTGGCCTCTGTTTTCAGGGAATTGAATACTCTAACCGCTTTGAAACCCCCGAAACCGGTGGATGGTTATTTGATGAAACCGATGGCCGACGCCCGGGAAAAGAACACACTGGAGGCCTTCTGGCGCGTGCCGGTGGCGCTGGCCATCCTGCGGCCCATCGGTCATGCGCGACTCGCGGGCGATTACACCGCGAACGCCGCCGCGCGCATGGACGAATGGATGCTGGCCAAGGTGGCGATGGAGGCCTTTGCACAACTCGACGGCGACGAATCCGCGGCACTCCATGATGCGTTGCTAATCAAAATCCTCTTGACGCATTCGCCGGTGCTCGATTTTGCGCCCAATGCCGGGGGCGCCCTGCTCGTTCGCCGCATGTTTGAGGACGTGTCCGTGCAGCGGTTCTTGGCAATCAACCGCCATCGGGGTTTTTTATGGCTCCGCAAAGAACCGCTTGAACGGCTCGTGTATTGGCTCGTGTTCGAGAACATCGTGGCGCTCCGTTGTATGCGCGGCGCGCGGAAGGAAACGATAATGGCCCGATACCAAAACGGGCAGGATCTTCTTCGCGCCGCGGAAGAAGCGGGGTATCGCATTGACCGGTTGCTTGAATTACTGGGACGCGAGAAGGGCGGCGGCCTATAGGACCGATCCGTCCGATCCGTCCCATTTACGGCTTGGGCGCAAGGAGGCGTAATGAAAGGCTGGGTTATGTCGGGATTGGCGCTGATATCTTTGTCGGCGCTGGGCGCGCCGGATGAATTCGCGCTGGGGCCCGTTGCGTCGAAGACAGACCTGCGCATGATGGTCCGGCGCGACATCGTGGCGCGTTGCTGCCGCTTGCTCGAAGATGCCGCCAAGAAACGCGAGGCCGCGTTTGCTTCCGGCGAATGGGAAAAATGGCGGCAGGATATCCGCGGCAAGGTGAACGCGGCGCTAGGGCGTCCGGTATTCGGCGCAAGTGCGCCCCCGCTGAACGTCCGGCCCATTTCGCGGTATGAGCAATCGGGCTATGTTATTGAAAACGTCCTGTTCGAGTCGTTTCCGGGTTGGGACGTGAACGCGTCGGTCTTCCTGCCGGACGCCTCCGCGTATCCGCCGCCGTGGCCGGGTATCGTCGTGCCTGTCGGCCACAGCGGAAAACAAATGGAAAGTTACCAACTGCCGGCCCAACTATTCGCGCGGCTCGGTTACGCGGCCGTGTTGTTCGATCCGCCCGGAATGGCCGGCGAGAAACAGGGCCGCAACGATCATTTCACCGATGGCGTCCGATGCTATCTCTGCGGCTATTCGTCGAACCGCTACTTCGTGCTCGACGCGCTGCGTTGTGTGGATTACCTTGCGTCGCGGTCCGATATTGATTTGCGCAACGGCGTGGGCATGACGGGTGTGAGCGGCGGCGGAACGACCACGATGTTCGCCGCGCTGCTCGACGACCGCATTCGCGCCATCGGCCCGTCGTGTTGCGCCGTGCCGAACGCACGGCATCCCATACGCGACGCGTATGCCCCCTGCGCCGAAACGCTCGCGCCGAACCGGTTCGCGGACGGCTACGACGATATTGACGTGCTGGCGGCCGCGATTCCCACGCCCGTCCTGCTCATGGCAGGCGCGGCGGACGAAGTTTTCACGGAAGCCATGAGCGAGGCGATTGCCACAGAGGTCAAACGCGATTTCACGCGCGCGGGCCATGCGGACCGATTCGATTTCTTCAAAGATCCCGGCGGGCACGCGTACACCACCGGGATGGCGCTGGCCTTCGTGCGATGGATGGACCGATGGGTGCGCGGGACGCCGGATCGCGCGTTGGAAACGCCGGAAAAGTTGGAGATGGTCGCGCCGGAGTTGTTGCAATGCCATCCAAGGCGCGAGATGGACATCTACACGGCGAACCGCGATTGGGCCCGCAACTTACGCAAGGACCGCAAGGAAACCGTTGCGCCGGAAACCGTGCGTGCGCTCGTTGATGCGCCCATGGAAACGGCCGCTCCCCGCGCGGAAACGGGTCCCGCGACATTGGCATGGGTCCACAATCTGCAAGAGATCCTGATCGAATCCGAGCCGGGCATCGAGTTGCCCGCGACGTTCCTCTATCCTTCCAAACAAGGCTGGCGCGGGCCAGCCGTTTTGTATTTCGACGACCGGGGACGCTGGACGGATCTGCGCAGCAACGGACCGCTTGCCGCAATGGCCGGATTCATCGGACGCGACGAACAGAGCCTCGCCGTGATGACGGTAGACCTACGCGGATGGGGCGACAGCGTTCCCGCGGACCTGCCCTATGAAATCGCGGGATGGGGCGCGCGCGACCGCTGGATGGCATACGTGTCCGCCGCGCTGGGCGACCCGATTTTCGCCATGCGCGTCCGCGACGGGCTGGCCTCGCTGGCGTACCTTCGCTCGCGATCCGAAATCGAACCATCCCGGATTGCCATCGGCGGACGCGGGATGGGCGGAGTCGTTGCACTGCACGTTGCGTTGATGGGCGGAAACCTCGCGGGCGTTTTCAGCGTCGAAGCGCTGTCGGCCTTCGATATGCTCGTCGAATCGCCCGAATACCGATGGTCGCAGGAAGATTTCTTCAGCGGCGTTCTGTGTCATTACGACATCCCCGCGCTCGTGCGTTCGCTGAAAATACCGGTTCTCATGGCAAGTCCGCTCGATGCCATGAAAACCCCATTGGCCGCGGACGCGGCGCATGCGCTGTTCGGCGAGGCAGCCGCCGAAACAAACGACGCCGTCCGTTTTGTACGCCAATTGTTCGGGAAGGAATAAAGCCATGTTCGACCTCTTCGGCAAGAAGCGCCGACGGCGGGAAACGTTGCGCAAACAACCGTTTCCGGCGGCATGGCGCGCAATCCTCGAAGAATCCGTACCCCATTTCAAATACCTTGAACCGGACGACCAGGACGAACTTCAAGGACATATCCAAGTCTTTCTCGATGAGAAAGTTTTCGAGGGGTGCGGCGGTCTCGTAATCACGGACGAAATACGGCTGACCGTCGCCGCGTATGCCTGCCTGATGATCCTGCACCGCGACACGGACTACTACCCGAAACTCGTGACCATCCTGGTGTATCCGTCGGCGTTCGTGGCGGAAAAAACGCAGCAGGGCCCCGGACGCCTGATTATCCACGGCGAAGAAACACGCGTCGGCGAGTCGTGGGATCGCGGCGTGGTCATCCTCGCATGGGACGACGTGCTTGAGAGCCTCGAAACGCCTACCGAAGGCCACAACGTGATCGTCCACGAGTTTGCGCATCAACTCGACCAGGAAAACGGGACCGGCGACGGATATCCCGATCTCGACGACGAGGAGTTGATGGCGGCGTGGCCGGAAGTCTTCCAAGTGGAATACGATCGACTTCTCGAAGACCTCGAAGAAAACCGCGAGACGTTCTTCGAACCTTACGCCGCCGAGAGTCCCGCCGAGTTCTTCGCGATCGCCGTCGAGTACTTCTTCGTCGTTCCGCAGGACCTCGAAGAAGCGCACCCGGAACTGTACGAAGCGCTCATGCAGTACTTTCAGCAGGATCCGGCCTCCTACTGGAATCCATGGGAAGAAGAGGCGTGCTGAGGGACGCCCCAATTCATGGATAAAACGAATTTCCACTCTCCCTTGGCCCCGAGTCCAATTTGTCCCATGATTCAACCCATTTTGAATCTATTCGGCCATTGCATTCCGACGCAATCTTAGGTAGTATGGAAATCGGCGCAGTGGTTATCATTGTATAATTGGCGGTACGAAAGAAAAGGAACAAGCCATGATGCATTCCGGAGAGGAACGCCGAAGATATCAGCGAAGCAAACGGGGGTTTCCGGCCTTTGTGGATGAATCCGGCCCCGGCGTCCTGAACCATATTGACAACGTCAGCGCCAACGGCGTGCTGTGCCACACGGTGAAACCCGTGCCGCTCATGACCAAACTCGGCATCGTACTCGAGTTGCCGAAGCCCCAGGAACGTCGTGTCGAATGCGAAGGCATCATCGTGCGATGCGAACCCCACGAACAAGGCGACGACCATTTCAAAGTGGCCATCCTATTTTCCCGAATTTCCGACGAAGACCGGCAAGCCATCATCGAATTCGTCGAACACGATCTTTCCCAGCCGGAAACGGACTGATACGGGGCCACAAGCCAAGCCGGCCGGCGAAATATCACCATGGCAAATAAGCAGATAACTATTCTTATTGAAACGAATGCGGCGGATGGGCCACGCCCGGCCGTTTGCAAACCGCGCGCCATTCTGATACCCTTCACCTCATCGGTCGGGGCGTAGCGCAGTCCGGTTTAGCGCACTAGACTGGGGGTCTAGGGGTCGCTGGTTCAAATCCAGTCGCCCCGACCATTTAACATACTGAGCGCCAGCAGCTTATAAAAATAGCCGACGGCGCTTTTCCTTTCTTGATTCTTTTGGGGATTTTTGGGTGAGCCATCGTCCTTTATTTCCGAGGGACAAGGGGAATATCGGAGGCATTTCTACTGAATCTATTGGGAACGTCAGGGGAAAAGCGTGGTCCATAACGTTTGCCCTGAAATGGCGCCTTCGCGGAGGATCCGGCGTTCGTCGGGATCGTAGACGGTGGAAGGCGGGCTGAACGGGAGGAGTCCGCCGTCAATGGCGATCGCGATGCCGGACATGTCCATTTCGTCGATCGATCGCGCAGGTTCGCCCCCGCTGGGATTGGCGGAAGTCGAGGTGACGGCGTGGCCGGTGTATTCGCACAATGTTCGCGCAATCGGGCATGAGGTTTCGCGCACGCAGACCTTTTCGGCGCCTGCCGTGATGCCGGGCGCCAGCCATGCGGCCTTGGGAAGCAGCAAGGAAAGCGGTCCCGGCCAGAATGCGCGGATGCAGGCTTCGGCTTCGGGAGAAACGGCGGACACCACGCCGGCCAACTGGGCTGCATTTGCCACGATCAACAAAACCGGCTTTCCGCGATCGCGTTCCTTGATGTCGAAAAGACGCGCCACGGCTTCTTCCGAGAAAGGATCCGCCGCCAGGCCATAGACGGTTTCCGTCGGATACGCGACAATTTCACCCGCGCGAACGGCCTGTGCGGCTTCGCGAATTCCGTCAGGCGTCGGCGGCACAATTTTCATGACAAGCCCCCCACGCCCTGTTCGTGTTCATGTTCATGCGCGAGCACGCGGGCGGGATGGCCGATTTTGTGTTCAGCGGCGCTCACAGCGACTCCAGGTAGTCGCGCAGTTTGCGAAAGGCTTTGCCGCGATGGCTTACAGCCATTTTTTCGCGGGGCGACAATTCGGCAAACGTCAGCGAGTGGCCACGGGGAACGAATAAGGGATCGTATCCGAATCCGTCGTGACCGCGCGGCGCGAACAGGATATGGCCTTCGGTCACTCCCATCTCGATATGGGGCGGCCCGTCCGGTCGGGCAAACGCCGCGCAACAGACGAAGCGCGCGGTGCGTTCGGCTTCGGGGACGTTCGCAAGGGCGGCCAAGAGTTTGACGTTTCGATCCGCGTCGGTTGCGCCGTCGCCGGCATATCGGGCGGAATGGACGCCCGGCCCGCCGTCAAGCGCGTCCACAACCAGCCCGGAATCGTCCGCCACGGCGGGCATCCCAAAACAGCCGCTGAAATACAGGGCCTTTTTGATGGCGTTGGCTTCAAAGGTATCGCCGTCTTCAATCGGGTCATCCACGGGAGGCAGGTCGCCCAGCCCCTTGAGGTTCCACGGCAGACCCTCAAGCAAAAGGGCCAATTCGCGGACCTTGCCGGGATTTCGCGTTCCCACGACGAGCGTTTCAGGCACGGCGCAGCGCCTCCTGCTGCAGGCGGGTCAGCCGGCGGCACGCCTTCGCGGCCACGTCCATCATGCGATCCATGTCTTCGCGCGTGAACGCCTTGCCCTCGGCGCATCCCTGCACCTCTATCAACTGGCCGTTACCGCGCATGACGACATTCATGTCCACCCCGGCCCGGACGTCTTCCTCGTAGGAAAGATCGCACATGACCTTGCCGTCCACGATTCCGACGCTGACCGCCGCGCATGAATCGTACAGGGGAAGCGAGTCCAATTTCCCCGAATCCACGAGGGTTTGCAGGGCATCGTGCAGCGCGATGTACGCGCCCGTTATCGCCGCGGTTCGCGTCCCGCCGTCGGCCTGGATCACGTCGCAATCGAGGATAATCTGCCGTTCGCCCAACGCCGCGCGATCCACCACGTTGCGCAGCGACCGTCCAATCAACCGACTGATTTCCTGCGCGCGGCCTTTTTTGTTGTTGTCGCGGACCGTCCGCTGATCGGTCGAACGAGGCAGCATGCCGTATTCGGCGGTTACCCAGCCAAGACCCTTGTCGCGCAGAAACGGCGGCAGCGTCCAGTCCACTGTCGCGGTGCACAACACCCGGGTTTCGCCAAACGAAATCAGCACGGAACCCTCGGCATATTTCGTGTAATGGCGGACAATCCCGACCGGGCGCATCTGATCGTTCCGGCGATTGTCGGACCGCATGGAATTCTCCCTTTTTATTACCTTGTTACTGTTTTATCCTTAAAAATGATTCTTCGCGACTTGGCAGCATGTAATAGCGTATCGGGAAAGCGCGTAGGACAGGCTGGACAGCCTGTCCCGCAGTGCGAAATTCTGTTGCCTTGGACAGGCTGGACAGGACGTTTATACATTTTCAGATCGGTCGAATGAGACGGTGTTCGAAACGAAGTCCCGGAGGGACGCCTTGAAAATAGCCCAGGACGCCAGTCCTGGGATCTCGCGACGGTGTCGGGGAAGTCCCGGAGGGACGTTTGAAGCCGCTCGTTCCGTTCCCTATGCATCGCTCGCCGCATTCGATCCCGTGCCGTTTTACCTTTGGTCGAAAACACACAATGGTCAAATAGGCTTGCATGGGTATGCGCCATCATGCTTTCTTTTACGCGCTCCGTTTCACACGTCCCTACGGGACTGTTTTTTGACTTTCTTCCGGATCCCAAGAGTTCCTCCTGGGCTACAGTCAAACCGTCCCTACGGGACTAAGGCGTCGTCAATCAACAAACTTTACATTTCGCTCTTTGGAGTGCGCCGTCTGATCGGCGCTTTGGCTGGAATTGGACGGTCTGCCCGGCACTCAATCCAAAGCGCCGAACAGACGGCTCACTCCAAAACCTACTCCACTATTGTACAGTCTATTTGCTGACGCCTCCTAACCTGCCCTTCGCACGACCCCATGCGAGGGGTGTCCTCATCGGTTATGCATAAAGTCCATCGGACTAAAATGTACAAAATCCTGGGACAGGCTGGACAGTCTATCCTGCATTCCATGCCCAAGGCGCTTGGGGGCGATCCAGGATTATTTTGTACAGCATCGCTATTTCTTTTCCGGCGCGGGCGGATTTTCGGGACTCACCACGACAGCCGCGTCATCTTTGTCGGCATGAGGTCCCTGTTGCAAAATCCGATCCGCCGGCGCGGCGACCTGCGTCTCGTGCGTGTCCTTGTGATACTTTTTGATGAGGTTGTCGAAGACTGGATCTTCCTGAAGGATTTCAACAGCCCGCTGGAGTTGCTTGTCTTCGGCGGTTTTTTCGGACGCCTCGTTGCCCGTTATCGTTCCATGGTTCTGCTGGTTGAGCATGGAGGCATCGGTCTTGACCGATTCGAACATCTGTTCGACCAGCGCCCGCTGTTCTTCTTTCGAGAAGGGCACCTCGACATCGGGTTTGATGCCTTCGCTGTCAATGGTGACCTCCGCCGGCGTGTAATAGAGAGCGGTTGTCAAGCGCAGCGCGGTATTGGGCGGCCTCGACAGGGGGATAATTGTCTGCACGCTGCCCTTGCCGTAAGTCTTCACGCCCACCACGATGGCCCGCGAATAGAACTGCAGTGCGCCGGTCACGATTTCCGAGCAACTGGCCGTTTCCTCGTTGACCAACACGACAATCGGCAGTCCCAACGGCACAAGCGGATCTTTTTCCGTGTAGAGTTTCATGTTTTCGGTAAGCGATGAACGCCCCGTTTTGCGGCCCTGTGTATACGTCACCAGCGAATTTTTGGGAAGAAAGAGTTCGCATACATCCTTGGAAGCCGGCAACAGGCCGCCCGGATTCCAGCGAAGATCGAGGATCAATCCCTTCATGTTCTTTTCCAGGAAACCCGAAATGCGCTTCGACAAATCCTTGGCGGTCGTGTCCTTGAAATCACTCACCCGGACATAGGCAAAACCGCTCGGAAGCAGTCGCGCTTCCTTGATGCTTTCAATGGGGATATTGCCGCGTTTAATCGTATAATCAATGATTTGGGGTTCCGCGTTCTCGCGTTTGCGCGCCACCGTGATGCGCACAACCGAATCACGCGGTCCGCGGATGCGCTTCGCCACTTCCTCCAGCGCCATGCCGGCCGTGGAAACGCCGTCAACCTTGTAAATGATGTCGCCCGACAGAATACCGGCCTTGGCGGCCGGTGAATCGGCCAACGGCTGGTATACGATGATATTTTTGTCGTCGTCGAACCGGATTGAAACGCCGATGCCCTCGAATTCGCCTCGGGTTTCCTCCCGCATAATCTTGAATGCGTCTTCCGAAATGAACGAGCTATGCCGGTCGAGCGCGTTCAGCATGCCGACCAACGCGCCTTCGACCACCTTGTCAATATCGGGCGGGCGCACGTATTCGTCGAGGATGATGCCCAGAACGTCGCCGATGGGCTGAATCTTGGCGAAAACGTCCACATCCTTGCCTTGGGCCGATATCCGCGCCACGAACCCGTTCGTCAGAACGAGCGTGGCGACAATCAGAAACGCCAAGAGCGCAATAAATTCCGATTTGCTTTGCCGGTGCTGCATGCGATCCTCCAGCGGCGCCCGTGGCGCCTCCTATCGGGAATATACCAGAATTTTCCCGGCGTTGCGAAACCGCCGGGAAATGAAATGCGAATCGGCGCCCGGAATCCAAAGAAACATTTCGGGGCGGGCCGGGTATTTATTGAAGAGAAGCCCAAACTCCGGAGACGTTGTCAATGAAACGTGCGGTGTGGATGGTTCAATGGATGATTGTGGCGGCGCTGGGTGTGGCATGCGCGGGCGCCGACCTTGCCTGTATCGCGCCACAACCCGTGGCCATTTCCTTTGAATTCGATGGATTGCAGCGCACCTATCGCGTGCACCAGTCGGCCTTGTATGACGGCAGTGTTCCCTTTCCCCTTCTTGTGCTGTTGCATGGAATGGACCAGACGGGCGACGATATGATCCCGCTGACGAACATGAATGCCCATGCCGACCAAATTGGTTTCAACGTGGTATATCCGGACGCCTACAAGGGCAACTGGAACGACGGGCGCAACGTGGCGGGAATCGCCGCGTACGACACCCATGTGGACGATGTCGGTTTTATCCAAGCCGTTCTCGATCGCGTGTCGTCGTCCCTGTATGTGGACGACAGCCGCGTGTACGTGGCGGGCATGTCCAACGGCGCGATGATGGCGCACCGGCTCGTTTGCGAGGCGCCGGAACGCTTTGCGGCCGCGGCCATGGTGGCCGGGGCGCTTCCCGCGAATCTGGCGTCCACCTGCTACCCCGCGCTGCCGGTCCCGATAATCGCTTTCAACGGGAAAAACGACGGGATTGTGCCGTGGACCGGCGGCACGATTGAGATGAACGGCCGCAACCTCGGCGAAACGCTGTCCGTGCCGGCGACGATTGCCCGCTGCGTCGCCAACAACCGCTGCAATCCGACCGCGCAGATTGTCGCAATGCCCGACGCGTCGCCGACGGACGGCACGCGGGTCTACCGTGAAACCTATACGCCGCAAACCGGGGGCGCGGACGTGGTCTTTTATCGTATCGAAGGCGGCGGGCATACATGGCCGGGCGGCGCTTTTTACCAGTTGCTCATGGGAACGATTTCCTACGACATTGACGCCAGCGCCCTGATTGCCCGGTTTTGCCTCGACCATACGCGCTGAGGTATTGGAGCGCATCCGGTTCTACCGCACTTCTTACAGGGCCGCGCGCGCCGACACGACCTTGAAACCCCGCCAGATTCTCAAACAGTGCCCCGATTTCAACGCCTTTTCCTGCAATTGAACGCGGCGCGGTTGTCTGCTATCATTTTGCCACTGTTGCCATTGGGAAACCGAACACTTTCCGGCAAGACGTTCATGTGGCCGGGACGAAAGGCTCAAGTCCGTGTCCGTAGTGATTCAAACACAGAATCTGACGAAAATCTACGAAGCAGCCTTGCGCGGCCAGGACGTTCATGCGCTGAACAACCTGAATCTCACCATTCATTCAGGCGAGATTTTCGGATACCTCGGCCCGAATGGATCCGGAAAAACCACGACAATCAAGTTGCTGCTGGGCCTCATTTTTCCGACTTCAGGCGACATGGAAATCCTTGGCAGCAAGGATATCGGATCCGCCGAGGTCCGCCGCCAGATCGGCTATTTGCCCGAAGGGGCCTATTACCCCGACTTTCTCAAGGGCGAGGAGGTGCTCAAATTCTATGGGCATCTCTACGGTCTTCGCGGCGCGGATTTGCGCCGGCGCATTGACGAAACGCTTGAGATTGTGGGCATGTCGCGCGCGCGCAAACGGCTCATTCGCGGCTATTCGAAGGGGATGCGGCAGCGCATCGGACTGGCGCAGGCCCTCCTGAGCGATCCGCAAATTCTCATTCTGGACGAACCGACAACGGGGCTCGATCCGATCGCCCGAAAGGAAATTCGCGATATTCTCGCCAATCTCCGCGACAAGGGCAAGACGCTTTTGATTTCTTCGCACGAACTTTTGGAAGTCGAATTGATCAGCGACCGGGTCGGCATCCTTTATGAAGGCGTCCTGCAAACCCTGGGAACGCTGGACGAACTCCTGGTCAACCGCGAAGTGGTAGTTCAGGTGGATGGCGCCACCCCGGAAACGATTGAACTCTTCCGCGGCAAGGGGTTGGAAGTCGAAGATGTCGTTGAAAACCGCGCCGCGCTTCGCGTGCCGGATGCCATGTCGGTCTATCAGGCATTGGAGGTGTGCCGGAGCACCGGCGTTACGCTTCAGGCGATTGCGCCGAGGCGGGAAACGCTGGAAGAACTGTTCGTCCGCGTGGTCGGCGGCGCCAAGAACACGAAGAGAGGTTCGTGATGGGCAAAGCAATCGAGTATATGAGAGGTCCGTGGACCATCGCCGTTTATACCTGGCGCGAAGGCATGCGCAAGAAAACGCTGATCGGGTTCCTTATCCTGAGCATCATGGTCATCGTCGGTTCGAGTTTCATGACGGCGTTTCTTACGCAGACCGCCATCGGCGACGCCCAGACGGACGTCGAGGCGAAACTGGTCAAGGACATCTGCGTGACCGCCATCGCGATCTTTGGCGTGCTGATTACGATATTCATCAGCGCCTCGGTCGTGCCTTCCGAAGTCGAAAACAAGGTCATTTACACGGTGCTGTCGAAACCCGTCCGGCGCTTTCAATATCTGCTGGGCAAATTCATCGGCGTGCAATTGATCGTCATCATCAATCTATTGTTGATGGGCGCGCTGTTTTTCATCGCGTTGTACATGCGCCAGCGCATCATGCCGACCCTGCTGCTATGGTCCGTGTTCCTGACCTATTTCCAATTCCTGATCGTGTCCGCGTTCACCTTTGCGGTGTCCTGCACTGCCACGTCCGCGGTCCTGCCGACCATCGCGGGGCTTTTTATTTACATCACGGGCAATCTGACGGAATATCTGAAGGACGTTTATGTGCGGGCCGGGCAGACCGGCGAATATTTCGACGCGCTGATTGGCAAGCTTGCCTACGGGCTGTATCAGGTTTTACCCAACCTGCAAAATTTCAGTCTCAAGGATCAGATCCTCTATTTGCAGCCCAACGATCCACCCCGGGACCTCATGATTGCCAATCTGGTCGTCTATGGACTTGTCTATGCCGTTGCCGGCTTCCTGATTGCCCAGTGGGTCTTCCGCCGGAAGGAATTTTAATCGTTACATGAAGAAGACCTCGAACATCCCCCTTGCGATCCTGATCGCAATCATGCTTGCGCTCGGCGCTTACCAGGGCCGGCGCGTCGGTTTTCTGCGCGAATCCGAGATGTTCTACCGCTGGATTCTCGCGGAAGCAACGCAACTGCGCATGTTTGCCAAGACAGGCGAAACGGACCCCGAAGCCGCGCGTATGAAGGATCGCGAACTGTTCGACCGCGTTCAGCAGGCCGTCGAACCGCACATCACGACGCCCTTGGAAACCGTGGACGAAAAGGGCAATGCAATTTCCCGGCTGGTCGCCCTCACAAAAGACGAAACCAACGATCGCATCGTCTGGGATCTGGCGCGAAGCCCCGTGCTGGACGCCGAACGGAGGGATTTCCTCGCCTTCCTGCGCGAGGGCAAACTCATGGGAGTGTCGTCCGAATTCGACCCGAACCAGATTTATTCCGGCGAGGGTGGCAATGTCGGTTTGAGCAACATCTTCTTCGGTTTCCGTAAGGTCGCGGCAAATTTCGTGTGGCTTCAGGTGGACAAATATTGGCACCAGGGCCTCATGCACCGCATGATTCCGCTCATGCAGACCTGCGTGAAACTGGATCCGACCTTTGTAGACGCCTATCTGCTGGGTTCGTGGCATCTGGCCTACAACGCCACGGCCAAAATGCCCGACACGCCTGAACCGCTCAAGAAGTTCAACCCGAAATACGGCGTCCGGCTTGGCGAAAAAGAAACCTATTACTATCTCGCGATCGATTTTTTAAAGGACGGCATTCGCAAAAATCCCCGTAACTACAAACTCTATTTCGATCTGGGTTTCTCGATTTACAAGGAAAAACTTAAGGATTACGCCAATGCGGTCAAATACCTCTCGGAAGCCATCCGCCACCGGCACGACCGCTGGGTGCCCCGGCAGTTGTACATCTGCTTCGAATTGAACGGGCAATACGAGGAGGCCAAGGCCGGTTGGACCGATTACCTGAACAAGAATCTCGGCAACGTAACCGAGGAACCGAAAGCGCGGCGGTTCATCGCACGAAACGACGGCCTTATTCGGGAACGGAATGCCGAAAAAGCCTTGGAACGGGCGAACGCACTGAAGGATTCGGATCCGGCGCAGGCTGAAGCGGCGCGCCATGAAGCCGAACGCCTGCGGGCCGAGGCCATGGATATTTGGAAAGAAATGACTGAAGGTCCCGACGAACCGGACAGTTTTGCCCTGGGCCGCATCATGCGTATGGAGGCCATAAAACTCATCGAGGAAGAACGTTACCTCGAGGCCATCGCCGTCCTCCAGAATGCATGGTCTAAAAGCGCCCCGTTTGCCGAGGAAGCGCTCAAGATGATTATTGACGTAAAACTCAAGGCGGGCATACCGTTGTCGTTGTCCGAAAAGAAGGCGGTTCTTCGGCGCGAAGAAGCCGAGAAATACCGGAACGCGCCCGTCGAACAGCCGAAGTAGTCTTTGCGAGGATGCCGCCCATGGGAAACCGAGTTCCCGTCCGCCCCACACGCGGGAAATAACCTTTTTTCTTTGGGAAGCACGTTTGGATGGACGTTTTGCACGACCGCATTCGCATGAACCTTGCGGCGATTCAGAAACGAATCACCGAGGCGGCGAATCGTGCGCAACGCCCGCCGGACAGCATTCGGCTTATTGCTGTGACGAAGACTGTATCATTGGCCGAGGTGCGCATATTGCTCGATTTGGGTATCCGGGATTTCGGCGAAAACCGCGTCGAGGATGCGCGCGGGAAAATCGAGGCGGCAGCGGCGCCGGCAACATGGCACATGATTGGAAGCGTGCAGCGCCGAAAGACGCGCGATGTGGTGGCCTTGTTCGATTGCGTGGACTCGGTGGATCGTCTCGAATTGGCCGAAGCGTTGGATCAGCGGGCCGGAGAGGCCGGGAAAATCATGCCTGTACTCGTGGAAGTCAACGTGTCGGGCGAGGAAACAAAGCACGGCTTCACCCCGGAAACGATTGAATCCGCCTTGCACCGCATGGCGCAATTGCGGTATATCCAAGTTCAGGGACTTATGACCATGGCGCCCTTGGTGGACAATCCGGAAATCGTGCGGCCGGTATTTGCCCGTTTGCGCGAGTTGGCGGACCGCTTCGGTTTGCCGGAACGCTCCATGGGGATGTCGAACGATTTTGAGGTGGCCGTTGAAGAAGGGGCCACCCAAGTACGAATTGGAACGGCCCTGTTCGTTTAGTCTTGCGAGGCAATGTCCGCATTATCCAGGATAACGGGTGTTTTTTTTACAAAGTTGATGGGTAAGGGCTTTTCATGAAAGCAAAATTGGAACAAATTGCACGGGAGGCGCTTGAATCCGCCGCAAACGCCGCATCATTGCAGGCCATCGAGGAATTACGCGTCAAGTACCTTGGACGAAAGGGACTCGTGACGGAAGCGCTGCGGGGACTGGCGCAAGTGCCCGCCGAAGAACGTCCGGCCATGGGACAGGCCGCCAATGAGGCCAAGCGTGTCATCGGGGAGGCCATCGAAAAACGGGCCGCTGAAATCGCCGCCATCGAAGCGGATCGCAAGGCCAAGTCAAACCGGGTGGACCTGTCGCTGCCGGGACGCCGTCCACCGCGTGGTCACATGCATGTGATCCCCAGGGTAACCGAAGAGATTCTCCGCATTTTCCAAGACATGGGTTTTCAGGTGGCCACCGGTCCGGACATCGAAACCGAGTATTATAATTTCGATTGTTTGAACACGCCGGCGGATCATCCGGCCCGCGACTCGCACGACACGTTCTTCGTGTCGCCGGGCGTCGTATTGCGCACGCACACCTCCCCGGTCCAGATGCGCGTCATGGAACGCACTCAACCGCCCGTGGCCATTGTCGCCCCGGGCCGGGTTTACCGGGTGGACTACGATGCGAGCCATAGCCCCATGTTCTTCCAACTGGAGGGACTGCTCGTGGACAGGGGCATCACCTTCGCCGACCTGAAGGGCACGTTGATGCACTTTATCCACTCCTTCTTCTCGCGCGACACGAAGGTCCGGTTCCGCCCGCACTTCTTCCCCTTCACCGAACCGTCGGCGGAAGTGGACATCTCATGCACCGTATGCAAGGGCGCCGGATGCCGCGTCTGCAAAAACAGCGGCTGGCTGGAAATCCTCGGATGCGGCATGGTTCATCCCGAAGTGTTCCGCCACGCGAAATACGACTATGAACAATACACGGGCTATGCCTTCGGTTTGGGCGTGGACCGCATCGCGATGCTGAAACACGCGATTGACAGCATCGGACTTATCTACGAAAACGACTTGCGCTTCTGTGAACAGTTCTAACAAAACGGAGAATGTTTCATGCGGGTGTCCCTGAATTGGCTGCGTGAATATGTTGACCTCCCCGTCGGTCCCGACGAATTGGCCGAACGTCTGACCATGCTCGGCATCGAAATCGAGGCCGTTGAACGTCCCGGCGCGGGGATGAAGAACATCTTCACGGGCCGCATCCTGAGCATTGATCCGCATCCGAATGCGGATAAATTAGTGGTATGCAAGACGGACATCGGGCGTTCCGAACCGTTGCAGATCGTATGCGGCGCAAAAAACATGAAAGCGGGGGATATTGTCCCCACAGCCGTCGTCGGCGCGGTCTTGGCCGAAAGTTTCGAGATTGGCGCGCGCAAGATGCGCGGTGTCGAATCGCAGGGCATGATGTGCTCGGCCCGCGAACTCGGACTCGGCGAGGATCATACCGGTCTAATGATTCTTCCCCCGGACACGGCGGTTGGAGAGGATGCCATACCGCTTCTTGGGTTGGATGACGTCATTTTCGAGATAGAAGTAACGCCCAACCGGGGCGATTGGGCCTGCATGATCGGCGTGGCCCGCGAATTGGCGGCGTACTATGGCCTCGAACTGCGCATTCCCACCCTGCAATTCATTGAATCCGCGGAAGAAGTCTCGTCATTGTCTTCGGTGACCATCCAAGATCCGGACCTGTGTCCGCGGTACTTAGGACGTGTCCTGATGGACGTGCAGGTCGGGCCGTCGCCACAGTGGATGTGCCGGCGATTGATCGCGGCGGGCCAGCGCCCCATTAGCAACATTGTGGACATTACGAATTATGTCCTGATGGAAACCGGCCATCCCCTCCATGCGTTCGATTATGCGCTGCTGCGGGAGAACCGCATCGTGGTGCGCCGGGCAAAGCCTGGAGAAACAATGGTCAGCATTGACGGCGAGGAACGGAAACTCGGCGGCGACATGCTGATCATCGCCGATGCGGAAGTCCCGGTGGCCGTCGCGGGGATCATGGGCGGGAAGGACAGCGAAGTGAACGACGGCACGCGCGCCATCTTTCTCGAAAGCGCGGTGTTCAATCCCTCGTCCATTCGCAAGACCGCGCGAACGCTTGGCATGCAAACCGAGGCCTCGATGCGTTTCCAGCGTGGCGCGGATTTCGACATGGCCTATTATGCGTGTAATCGGGCGGCTATGCTCATGCAGCAACTGGCGGGCGCCCGAATCGCCCGGAATGTACTGGACGAAAACCCGATCAAGCCGTCCCCGAAGCATATTACTCTCCGTTACAGCCGTTCCAACGCCCTGCTGGGGACACCGGTGGAACCCGAATCGCAACGAGGCATCATCGAACGCCTCGGATTTGCAATTGTCGCGTCCGATGACGTTTCCTGCACCGTAAAAGTTCCATCATGGCGGCACGACGCCTCGCAGGAGGCGGATCTCATCGAGGAAATCGCGCGGTTCCATGGTTATGACCGGATAGCCGCCACATTGCCCTTCATCCGCCAGAGCGGGGAAGTCTTTGCACCGGGCGAAAACATCATACGCGACCTCCGGCGCTATCTGACCGGATTGGGTCTGACCGAGTTCTTCAACTGGACCTTCAGTTGTGCGGACGATGTGTCAAAAAGTGGATTGGACGAATCGTTCCAGGAAATGGTCGTCCTCCAAAACCCGTTGTCGGAAAAACTCGCCACCATGCGCAGTTCGCTGATTCCCGGCCTGTTCAACACCGTTTCCCGGAATGTTCGCCATGGCAATCCGGACATCATGGCCTTCGAAATCGGCCCCGTTTACCGTCCTAGGCCCGGCCAGCCCCTGCCGAAACAGGAGATGCGCGCGGGCATCGTCCTATGCGGAAAAAACGGACCGAAGCAATGGAGTCGCCCCCAATTGGCGCTCGATTTCCACGATCTCAAGGGATACACGGAAGCCGTTTTGGATTATTTTGCGACAAAGGCGGTCTTTGAAGACGACACATTCGGACCTTTCCAGCCGGGGCAGTGCGGCAAAGTTGTCGTAAACGGCAAGACAATCGGCCGGTTGGGCGAGGTCCGGGAGGCAATCCTAAAAACGTACGACATTGATCAACCTGTTTTTGTCTGCGAACTGGATCTCGAAACTCTAATCAGCACGCCCATCCCGATCAAACGGTTTGAACCCATTCCGTCCTTCCCGCCGTCACGTCGTGATCTGGCGGTTTTGGTGGACATGGAGGTCCCGGCGGGGGCGCTGCGCGACGCGGCACTGGAAACGGGGGGCAAATGGCTGGTCTCCGTCGAGATTTTCGACGTCTACGCCGGCAAACAGGTGCCCGACGGCAAAAAAAGCGTGGCCTTGAGCCTCGTGTTTCAATCCAATGAAAAAACCTTGACCGATGCCGAAACACAAAAGGCATGGGACCGCATTTTGAAACGGTTACAGACGGGATTTGCCGCGGAGTTGCGTTAGCCGATGGGTAAGCCTGCATTGTCATGGGGTTTGGTGTTTAGGGAATGGAGCATCAATGCGGACAAGATGCCCTTTCTGATCCTTTCCGTACTTTTTGTGATCGTACTCGTAATCGAAATAATGAATTACGAATATTTTCAATCATTTTCCAGAGAATACAATAGAACGCTTTTTCACCCCCACCGGGGCGCCCCACGGGCTCATGACAATTCGTAATCAAGAACAGAACCTGGGACAGAGAAATTTCATGCCATCTCGCGTTTTCGAGTGCAAGCACGAGTACGAGTACGCGCACGAAAGCCCCGTTTGCCACCCCGAAACCCGAAATCCGAAGCCCGAATCCCGCCAATGAATCCGTTGCTCGCCCAACAAATCAAGCAAATCCTCCGGGACATCAAGGATCTCAAGACCGATTTGCATGAAACACAACGGCAACTGAAAAAAATCACGGCCGCGCGCGACGAGATGCAAACACGCCTTTGGTCGCAATCCAAGGAACTCGCCGTATTCAAGGAACGCATGGATGAGTATGCCACACTAAAATTGGAGAATGATCGCCACAAGGCCATGCAGGAAGAGATTGAGCAACGCCTCGCCAAAATCCTGGAATACACCGAAGCCCTGACGGCGGAGATTCGCGCATGAAACCGGAGACCGTTGAAGTCGTCGTGGGCCGCATGCGTCTTAACGTTCCGGTTTTCACCGACGAGGAGACCACCCTACGCATTGCCGAACAGGTCAATGCCCGTCTTGAAGAAATCGAGAAAAAAAGTCCCCGCGTGGATAGTCTGCTGACAGCCCTGTCCGCGGCAATGTCCTTTGCGTGCGAACTCGAAAACGAACGGATCCAAGCCGAGAAAGCGATCAAACAGGCCGAGGAAGATTACGAGGCCCAACAGCGCGAGTTCTTTCACGCCCTCAATCGCATCGCCCATGCGCTCCGGGAAGAATCCGGCGACGAAACGTAAACCCGAAACGTGTCCGCCATCCCGTTCCGAATTATGCGCGCAATCGTGCAGCCAGACGGCGCGCGGCGCGAAGCGCAAGGCCCATGATGGTAATTTGCGGATTGACGCCCAGCGAACCGGGCACCACCGAGCCGTCCATAATGTAGAGATTGGGAACGTCGTGGGCGGCCAAGTCGAAATCAACGACCGAATCGGCGGGCGATGAACCCATGCGGCACGTGCCGAGCGGGTGAAACGCCATCATTTCGAGATAGGACGGTTTCACGGGCGCGGACTCGAACGCCTTGAGATCGCCGGGCGATTCAAGGGACATCATGGGAAGGAAATTGGTGAAGACCCTTTTGGCTCCGGCGGCAAAAAAGATTTCGGCCAGCCGCGCAATGCCGAACCGCATCGTTTCCGCGTCGCGCCGGCTTGTCTGATACAGCACAATAAAGGGCAGGCCGAAGCGCCCCCGCAACACGCGGCCCGACGCCGTATCGGCAACCATCACGCCGAATCCGGACAGGCGCCGGTAATCGGCCGCGAGATTCTTGAGGGCATGGCCCGCGCCGGGCGCGCCGGCAATCATGAGGCCGGGCGGTGTAAAAATGCCTTCCAGCATGATGCCGCGATCGGCCCAGCGGTCAACATAGGCTCCTTGGGGCAACCCCTTGAACCCGTCCACGATTTCGTCCATCTCGGCCAATACCCGGGTTGCTGGATGCACATGCAAGCCGCGTCCCACGCGTTCCGATGAGTTGGCCACATCGTTCCGCAACAGAAACGCCGGGGTCTGAAACGCGCCCATCGCAAGCACGATGACGTCCGCTCGAATCTCAAATCGCCCCTCCGGGCCTTGGCCGGCCACTCCCACCGCCTTCCCGTCATTCATCAGAAGCCGGTCCACCCGGCGCCCTGCTAGAAGCCGGGCGCCCGCCCCCAGCGCTCGCGGAATAAAATTCTTTTCCATACTCTGCTTGGCGCCTTCGGGACAACCGTACTGGCACTGGCCGCGCCCCTTGCAGTCGCGAATATTGTGTCGCAACGGCTTCAGTTCGACGCCGAGGGCGTCACATCCGCGCTTGAGGATACGGCCGTTTCCGCCCAGGATTTCCGTGTCCACGGTCGTTACGGAAATGCTCTCCTCAATGTCCGAAAAAAACGGTTCCAGTTCCTCGTAAGAAGGCCCCCCCCACGCCGCAACCCGGTCGCGCGGCGGACGAAAACAGGTCGAACTATTGATAATGGTCGAACCGCCCACGGCCTTTCCGATGGGCATGGGAATGAACGGGCGCCCAAGCGCCACGGTCATCGCGGCGTCGGCGTACATGTTCGTGAGACCGTCGAGGACTCCTTGGTGCCCGGCGGTGCCGTGGACGCCGCCCTGTTCGACAAGAATGGTGTCAATGCCGGCTTCGGCCAGCGTGGCGCCGGCCACGGCCCCGCCCGCACCCGTTCCAATAACGGCCGCTTTGCAATAATAGGTCATGGTCTTCATGGGCGTACCCTCGCAGCGGGATCGTATCCCACGGCATCCATGGCCTCAGGTTGTTCGAAGAAAGGCACCAGGATCAGCACTTTGGCAATTATGACGCATGTGCGCAGCATCACACTGCGCCGCGCCTCGAGGCGCATCAGCCATTCGGCGCGCCGATCCGCGGATAAAGAGACCAAGCGGCGTCCGAACGCCGGAACCGGCGTCCAGTTGAGGAAATGGAGCGACAGGCGCATGGCCAGCAACGTTGGCACATCCATCACCGCCAGCATCCGGGTTGTGCCGTCGAGGCTCGCTTCCCGAACGTCCGCGAATCCCAAGTCGAACCGGCCGCCCCGTGGCATAAAAGCTTCTCCAAGGGCCGCAAGGATGCGATCCTCGCCGCGCGTTAGATTTCGTTCCCCCCCGGCGGCGGCATACCACAATAGCGCCGTGACCAGAAAGATCGGGCCGTCCGTAAGAAATCCCACCATGTAGGCCAGATGGCCGTGCCGTATGAAAAAGACGGTGTAACACGCGGTCGAGCAGGTCTTCGAGAGAAGCAGGATCGGAATCATGTTCCCATGACGGCGCGGGTCGCGGTACGCCTGCACGGAAATCCACGTTAACATTGCCATCATGGAAACCGACAAGATCCGCCAGAACGCGCCTTCGGGCGCATCGGTGGGCATCGGGTACAGCGGCAAGGGCAGCGTGTACCGGCTGATCGCGTTGATAACTCCGGGAATGGATGCGCCAATCACCAGAAAAGCGGCCGCGCCCAGCGCGTACATCCCGGCGCTAATCAACATCCACCCGCGGAAAACACGTTCCGCGGGCGTCCACACATTCTTCGCCATGGCATCCTCCCCGCACGTCCGGCATTTCTTCTCGCGACCGGGCGTCTATTTCCACCAGTTTTCCCGGCGCACATTCGCGTCGTGATAATGTTCGCGGAAGTACCGAATCATGACATCCACATACGAAGACACCGGCGGGCAACTTATGCCCAGACGCGCCAGCGCCGCCGTGCTCTTTTCCAGATTGTAGTCAATCGGCTGTCCCGCGTAGAGAAACGCCGTCCACGGGATACCGGTCAGTATCTCGAACAATTTCGTGCGCGCTATGGGCGCCATCAAACGCGGGGACACGTGGAACAAGGGCCGGCGTTTCGGCCACCGGTCGCAGATCAAATCCAAAAAGTCGTTATACGTGATCGGATTCGGATCCATCAGCGAATAGACCGTTCCCGGAGGCGCGTCCCCCTTTTCAAAAAGCGCGAAAAATCCGTCCGTCACAAAGTCCACCGGCGCAATGTGGCATTTGGTCGGGCCGGAATCCGGCACCATCCAGTGCAGCCCGCGCGCGACCGTGATCATCGCGTAGTACGGCCCGTCAATCTTTTCGATATATCCTGTCTTCGAGTCGCCCACGACCACCGACGGCCGCATGACCACTGCGGGAACCTTGTCCATCCAACGTTCGCGCACGAGTTTCTCGCTGAGGAATTTCGTTTCCTCGTAATAGTTCTTGAACTTTTGCCCTTTGTCGAAATCATCCTCCGAAAACGCCCCCACGTGCGTCCCCGCGACAGCCAGCGTGCTCGTGTGGGCGAGTTTTTTAAACGGCCCTATCGTTTCCAGGAAATCGAGCAGGTTTTTCGTGCCGTCCACATTGATGCGCATGGCGACGTCCCGTGTTACGGAGAGGTTGTACAGCGCGGCCAAATGGATGGCATGCGTAACGCGCCCGCGGAGTTCATCCTGCAGGGCCGGGTCGAGGCCAAGCCCCGGTTTTGTGATGTCGCCGTCAATGACCCGCGCCGCCGCGCGACGTTTCGGATCCTTGACCGTTGCATCCAAATGCGCCTTAAGTCTGTTGAGAAACGGCCCCTGTTCAAGCAGATAAAGATCGTAATCCGTCTCGTCGAGATAATGGCGCAGGATATAGCGCCCCAGGAAACCGCCCGCGCCCGTAAACAACACGACTTTGTCCGGCATGGCCCACCCTCCGCGTTTGTCCGTTTACCGGACCCATTGTACACCAATGCAAAGGACGGCTGTCCACATCGCGTCATCGGCCGAAAAAATGCCCCCTACAGGCTCCGGGCCGCACACAAGGAACGCGGGAAGGATGCCGCGTCCATGGTAGAAGCGGCATCTTGGTCGGCTTTCAGATATCTTGCCCGCCCAAACCCGTCATTAGACGCGGATAGCGGACCGGTTTCCTCTCATTCCCTAAATCCTGCTATCCTGTGGCGCATTGGATAGGTCTGATACGAGGCGAAATGGCTGTGTTATCCGAAAAATCCGTCCTTGCGATCGTGCCGAACTGGCTGGGCGACGTGGCGATGTGCACGCCCGCGCTTCGGGCTATGCACCGGCGTTTCGGCGCTTTCACGGTCGCGGGTGTTCCGTCGGCGTGCGATTTGCTCGAAGGGCTTCCGTGGTTTCGCCGGATTGTTCCCTTTCCGGCGCACGCCCCGCTGTCCGCGCTGGTGCGCACCGCGATCAAGTTGCGGCCCTTTGCCCGCGATTTGACGGTGGTGTTTCCGCATTCATTTCGCGCGGCCCTGCTTGCGCGGCTCACGGGATCGCGCCGCCGCGTGGGGTATGCCTGCAACGGACGGACCGTCTTGCTCACGCGAGCGGTCGCGTTTCCGCGCGAAGAGGGCAAACGGGTTCCCATCTATACAGCGGAGGAATACCTTCGCCTCGTCGCAAAGATCGGATGCGAAGACGATAAAGGCGGACTTGAACTGCATGCGGATCCCGTGGAAGCCGGGCGAATCCGATCGCTGTTCCAGGGGGGCGGACCGCGCATTGGCATTGCGCCCGGCGCGGCCTTCGGCCCAAGCAAACGCTGGCCCGTCGAACGGTTTGCGGCGGTGGCGGACGCGCTTTACAACGACGTGTCCGCCGAATGCCTGTTGCTGACCGGCCCGGGTGAAGACGCACTCAGGCGGCAGTTTCTCGAGGCCGCAAAAAATCCCGTCGTTCAACTCGATGGCCAAGGATCGGTCGGGCGTCTCAAGGCCGCGATCTCGCAACTCGATCTCCTCATCGGCAACGACAGCGGGCCGCGCCATGTCGCCATCGCCTTCCATGTGCCCGTACTCTGCATCATGGGACCCACTTCACCCCTTTATACCCACAGCCCATACGAACGCGGTCGCGTCGTCCGGGTGGATGTAGACTGCGGCCCGTGCCAGAAACCCGTCTGCGAAACCGATCACCGGTGCATGACCCGTATCACTGTGGAGACCGTCGTCGAAACCGCGAAAGACATTCTTGCAATTCGGTAATACAAGAACATCCGCCTTATGAAAGGGCCTTTTCCGGTTTATTGCGCGAAAGCCGCCGGCGCACAGCTTCCATGTAAAGATACACGGCGGGGGTGATATAGAGCGTAAGCATCTGGGAAACGATCAATCCGCCGACAACGGCGAGTCCGAGCGGACGGCGCGATTCGGATCCGGCGCCCATACCGAGCGCAATCGGCAAGGTGCCCATCAGGGCGGCCATGGTCGTCATCATGATGGGTCGGAACCGCGTGAGGCAGGCGTGATAGATGGCGTCATGCGCGCTGACGTTGGGGTCTTTTTGCGCCTCGATGGCAAAGTCCACCATCATGATGGCGTTTTTCTTCACAATGCCGATAAGCATGATCACGCCGACGAGGGAGAAAATATTGAGTTCCGCGCCGAACAACAACAGGGTGGCAAGCGCGCCGACGCCGGCGGCGGGCAATCCGGAAAGAATCGTGAGGGGATGGATGAAACTTTCGTACAGGATGCCGAGGACGATGTAGATGGCGACAATGGCGGCGATCACCAGAACCCCCATGCCGGCCATCGAAGAACGAAACGCCTGCGCCGTGCCCTGGAAACTGGTTGTAATGGAGTCCGGCAGCACTTGCCGGGCAACGTCATTGACCTTGTCAACGGCTTCGCCCAAGGAAAATCCGGGCTGGAGGTTGAAGGATAGGGTGGCGGATGGAAGCTGGCCGAGGTGGGTAACGATAAGGGGTCCCACGGATGGGCGAAGCGACGCAATCGTGTTGACGGGAACAAGGCGACCCGTATTGGAACGGACATAAAGCATCGAAAGCGCATGGGGATCAAGCCGGTATTCGGGCTTGAGTTCGACGACAACGCGATATTGGTTGTTGGGCGCGAAGATAGTGGATATCTGTCGCGAACCGTACGCCGCATACAATGCGTTTTCAATTTGTGCGGCGGTAATGCCGAGCGCCGAGGCCTTGTCGCGATCAATTTCGATTTCAAGTTCCGGATTGGACAGTTGCAGATCCGTGGTTACGTCCTGTAGGCCGGGAATATCGCGCACCCGGGCTTCCAGCATGGGCGCAAAGCGGTAAAGTTCGTCCGTGTCGGGCGATTGCAGCGTGAATTGGTAAAGGCTTTTTGTCGCCTGGCCGCCGATGGTGATGCTGGGGCGATTCTGCATGAAGGCGCGAATGCCGGGCTCCTGCGCGAGTTTGATGCGCATTCGCTGGATAAAATCGTCCACGGAATCCCGTTCGTGGCGAGGTTTCAAGCGCATGAACATCCGGCCCGAATTGTTGCCTTGCGTCATGCCGCCGCCCCCGACGGACGACATGAAACCGGCCACGGCCGGATCCTGCGCGACGATTTCGGCAAGGGCCGTCTGGTGACGCCGCATGTCCGTGAAGGAAATCCCTTGGGGACCCTCGGTGGAACACACCACTTGCCCGGTGTCTTCGGCTGGAATGAAGCCTTTCGGCAGAACGCGAAACAGGTAAAGGGTTCCCGCGAGCAACGGGATGAGCGTAAGGACCGTAATCAGGCGATGGCGGATGGCGATCCGAAGGCTCCAGTCGTACACCGCCAACATGCCGTTGAACATCTTTTCGAGCACGTTGTACAGCAGGCCGTGCGAGGCGTTGGCGCTTGGCCGAAGAAAACGGCTGCACAACATCGGCGTCTGCGTCAGCGAGATGAATCCGGAAATGAGAATGGCGACGCTGATGGTCACGGCGAACTCATTGAGGAGGCGTCCGATGAGTCCGCCCATGAACAGGACCGGAATGAAAACGGCCGTCAGCGAGAGAGTCATCGAAAGAATCGTAAACCCGATTTCGCCCGAACCGCGATAGGAGGCCTCCCGGGGCGTTTCGCCTTTTTCCATGTGCCGGACGATGTTTTCGATCATGACGATCGCATCGTCCACGACGAACCCCACGCTGAGCGTCAGCGCCATGAGCGAAAGGTTGTCCACGCTGTAGTCGAGCAGGCGCATGACGGCAAACGTGCCCACGAGCGAGAGAATCAGTGCGAGGCTCGGAATGACGGTCGCCGTGATATTGCGCAGAAACAAAAAAATGACCAGTATGACGAGCGCAATCGCCAGCACAAGGGTGAATTTGACGTCGTTCACCGATTCGCGAATGGACTCGGACCGGTCGAAAAGGATCTCCATTTTCACGGACGCCGGGATCTGCCGGCGAAACGCGGGCAGCAGTTTTTTGATGGCGTCCACGACGGCAATGGTATTTGTGCCGGGCTGTCTTTGGATGGCAAGGACGATGCCCCGCTCGTTGTTGTACCATGCTGCGATACGGTCGTTTTCAACGCTATCCACCGCCGTGCCGATGTCTTCCAGGCGCACAGGCGCGCCGTTTCGCCATGCCACAATCAAGGGCAGATAGGACTTCGCATCCAACAACTGGCCATTGGCCTGTAAAACAAAGGCCTTTGCGTCACCCTGCAAATCCCCCAACGGGGTATTCACATTTCCGGTTTGAATCGCGGTCACGACCTCATCAATGCCGATTTTGCGCGCGGCCATCGCCTCTGGATCGAGATGGACCCGAACCGCGTATTTCTGGGAGCCGAACACCTGCACTTGCGCGACGCCGCTGACCATCGAAATACGCTGCGCGATGGTGGTGTCGGCCCACTCGTTGACTTCGGACAGCGGCAGAACCGGGCTGCTCAACGCGAGATAGAGGATGGGTTGGTCGGCGGGATTGGACTTGCGGAACGACGGCGGCTGGGGCATGTCGCGCGGCAGGTCGCGTCCAGCGGCCGAGATGGCCGACTGCACGTCGAGGGCCGCATCGTCAATGTTTCGTTCGAGGCTGAACTGGAGCGCGATCTGCGTGGAACCGAGCGCGCTGATCGAATTCATCGAGTCAAGGCCGGCAATGGTCGAGAATTGCCGTTCGAGTGGCGTGGCGACGGACGACGCCATGGTTTCAGGGCTCGCCCCCGGCAAACTGGCGGACACGGTCAGCGTGGGAAAGTCCACATTGGGAAGATCATTGACGGGCAACGCGCGATACCCAAGCACACCGGCCAGGAATATGGCCAACATCACCAGGGTTGTCATGACGGGCCGTCGAATGAACAACGCGGAAAAGTGCATTACCGCTTTTCTCCCGCGGGCGGCTTTTCATCCGCGACGACGGCCGTGGCGCCCGGCATCAGTTTGAGATGGCCGTCGGTAACGACCGTTTCTTTTTCCGCGACGCCTTCCGTGATGATTGTTACATCCTCATGACTTTCTCCCGTGGTCACAGGACGCAATTCGATGGTCTTGTCATCTTTCAGCACATACACATACGTGCCCTGCTGGCCCGTCTGTACGGCGCGCGACGGAACGACGACGGCCTTTTCGCGGGCGCCGACCCTCAGGAAGACCCGAACAAACTGTCCCGGCCACAACAACCCGTCTTCATTGGGAAACACGGCCTTGAACCGTATCGTGCCCGTGCTCTGGTCTACCTCGTTGTCCACAAACGTCAACGATCCTTCGGCAACGCTCCCCTCCCCGCCTTGGGGCCGGGCCGTGACGTCAAGGGGGCCTTGCGCCATGGCGGCCCGGACCGCGCCCAAATGGCGTTCAGGCAAGGTAAACGACACATGAATGGGCGCGATTTGGTTGACGACGACCATCGGCGCCGCGTCGTTGGCTTTCACAAGGTTGCCCGCATGAATCAACAGGCTGCCGGTCCGGCCGCCAATCGGCGAACGAATGGTACAGTAGCCGAGTTTGAGCGTTGCGTCTTCAATGGCCACCTTGGCGGCGCGAACGCTCTCCTCGGCGGATTTGATGGCGGCCTCGGATGCGGCCACAACGGCCTTCGACGCCTCCGCAGCGGCGCGGACCTTGTCGAATTCCTCCTTTGACACCATGCCTTTCGGCAACAACGGCTTGTTTCGCTCGAATTCGGCCTGGGCGTTTTCGGCTTGCGCCTTGTCACGGGCCCACTGGGCACGGGCCTGATCAGCCATGGCGATCATCTTGGCCAGATTGGCCTCGGCTTGGGCAAGCGCCACTTGGTAGGGACGCGGATCAATCGAGAACAGTATCTGATCCTTTTCAACAAGGTCGCCCTCCGTAAAATGAACCTCCGTCAATTCCCCTCCAACCTGCGCGCGAACTTGAATCGTCGTTATGGGGACGACGGTTCCAATGCCGTTCAATAGAATGGGAACGGATTGAATGCGAGCCATGGCCACTTTGACTAGGGCGGGCGGCTTGGCGGCCTGCTTTGGATCGCCTGAACCGCCAGGAGACGGCTTGCATCCAAGCCCGGCCACGACACAGGCCACGACTATCGCCGCCGTTGCGGGCGCCCGCCGTACCGCTGTTATCTTTCGTCTCATTCGCTTTACTCCATGCGGCCGGAACGAAACGGCCGGATATCCGTGTCACACTACCGGATATACCGGCAGGTTGTCATCGGTCTTCCTCCATGTCCAGCGCGATGCCGCGCCGCTCAAGCAACGTGCCTTCCGCGGCATACAAAGCCGTCAACGCCTGTATGTAGGAAACTCGCGCTTGGACCTCTTCGATGCGCGCCTGGATAAGATCACGCTGGACAATCATGAGATCCAGTTCGGTCGTCATACCGGCCTCATAACGCCCCTGCGCAACGCGCAACTGCTCGGTCCGGCTGGCAACGGCTTCACGGGTGGCGGGAATGCGTTCCCAATACCGCGCCACCTGAATGGCGGCCTGCCGCACCTCGGACACAATGCCCTGCTCGACGTTCGCCACCGACCGGTTGGCCTGTTCGGCGGCCAATCGCGACCGCGTATGGCGCGCACGCTCCGCGCGGTTCAAGATGGGCGTGCGGACATTCAGGCCAATCTGGTAGTTGTCGTACGGCGTATCCCCGAAGTGGTTGATGCCGTCTCCCGGTTCCGTTCCATGGCTGATTCGGCCGTAGGTTCCGACGAGGTTGACTTGCGGAAGGCGATCGTTTCGCGTGCCGGCCACAGCCAGTTCCGCATTGGCGGCGGCGAGTCGGGCTTCGGCCAATTCAGGGCGATAGACAACCGCCAACTTTTCGGACTCGTCCGCGTCCACATTCACCTCGGTTGTTTCAGGCGCGTCCAGCAAGTCGAATTCGACGTTCCATGCCTGCGCACCGCCAGGATTGATCAACCGGACGAGCGCCACGGTCTGAGCACGGATGGCGGCCATGGCGTCGGTTAAATCCGCGCCGCGCGACGCTTTTTCGGCGCGCGCCGCCGCCACATCGCCCTCGATGGCCTTGCCGACGGCAAAAAGGCTTTCGGCGCGTTGTAGTTGTTCATCGGCCAGTTTCAAGGCAAACTGCCGGATGGCGAGCACCTCGTTGGCCAGCGCCAGATTCCAATAGGCCGTCTCGACCTGGCGCACCGTCGCCAGCACGACCGCCCTGAACGCATGCCCGCTTTGGGCGGCCCTGTTACGGGCCTGCCGTAACGCAACTAGGTTGGCGTTGAGGCCGGCGCCTTTCAGGAGCGGCTGCTCGATGCCGATGGTCGCCTCCCCTTGATGCACGTCCCGGCTCGACACGGCCATATCGCCCGAAAGGAACAACCGGGTTCCTGTTGGAAGTGTTTCCTGAAGGGTCAGCGAGGAAGACGTCGTGGTGGCGCGCACCACACCTGGCATCCCGGCCACGACGTTGGCCGGATTGGCAATGTGGCCGTAGGACACCGTTCCCAGCAAAGTCGGATCGAATGCGGCGCGCGCTTCCGGTATATATGTCTCGCCGATGCGCGGCCCAAACCGTGCAACATCCATGTCGCGATTATTCCGCAACGCCGTAATCAACGCGCCGTCACGTGTCAATTTGACCCGATTGGCTTCCGCGGAAACAGGCGGAACAGGTTCGGCCCTTTGTTCAATAGGCGCCGGAACCCCAAGACCCTCCGGCGTTTCCTTGGGCAGTGCAACGGTATCGGGTGTCCAACGCGGAGTTGCTGAAACACATCCCAACGCCAGCGCCCCCAAAAAGAGGGTTGGCATCAGATGGGGAATCCATGAACACTTCGGACGCATGAATCTGAAAGTATCATAGTACGGAAGCAAAGCACAATCCGGCCACGCTATCCGCTATCCGAGGGCGACATCGAGGATCATCATAATGGTAAAACCCGCCATGGCGCCGACGGTCGGTATGTCGGTGTCGCCCTTGCGCTGCGCTTCCGGGATGAGTTCCTCGACAACGACAAAGATCATGGCGCCGGCCGCAAACGCCAGCGCATACGGCAGGATGGGGCGCATGAACAACACCGCCGCCGCCCCCAGGACGCCCGCCACCGGCTCCACCGCGCCGGAAAGCTGCCCGCAAAAGAAACTTTTTTTCATGCTTGCGCCTTCGCGGCGCAGAGGCATGGAGACGGCCGCTCCTTCGGGAAAATTCTGCAGGCCGATACCCAAGGCCAACGCAATGGCCCCGCCCATCGCCGCGCCCGGAATACCGTGGGCCACCGCGCCGAAGGCAACGCCGACCGCCAGTCCTTCCGGGATATTGTGCAGCGTAATCGCAAGGACAAGCAGCGTGCTGCGCTGCCAAGACGTCTTGATGCCTTCGGCCTCGGACATGGCGAAACCCTCATGAAGGTGCGGCAGTATCTTGTCCACCGTCCACAAAAAGGCGCCTCCCGCGAGGAAGCCAATGGCCGCCGGCAACCATTCGGGCATACCCAGTTCGCCGCTCAGTTCGATGGCCGGCGCAAGCAGCGACCAGAAACTCGCGGCAATCATCACGCCGGCCGCCATGCCCAGCATCCCGTCGAGCAGCCGCTGGTTGATTGTCCGCGTAAAAAAAACCAGGCTGGCGCCCAGCGCCGTGACAAACCATGTAAATAGAGTCGCCAGCAACGCCTGGACAATCGGATTCAGTTCAAGAAAAAAACGCATGCGTGCCTCCCTCGCTTCGCAAAATGTTACTTGGCCCTGTGGCCGCGGGTTCGAAGCAGTTTGTACTCGATGCTGTCCACAAGCGCGGCATACGAGGCGCTGATGATGTTTTCCGAAACGCCTACCGTGCTCCATCGGTCCTGCAAATCGCTCGACTCGATCATCACGCGCGTCTTCGCGCCGGTAGCCGCCTGGGCGTCTATGATGCGGACCTTGTAGTCTTCCAGATGGACGGCGCGAAGTTCCGGGTAACAGGGTTCGAGCGCCTTGCGCAAGGCGCCGTTCAGCGCGTCAACGGGGCCGTGGCCCTCGGACACCGTATGCTGGATGAGGCCGTCGGGCATCTCGACCTTGACCGTTGCCTCGGAAACGGATTGCGGATCGTCGCCCTGTTGCGTTACCGTGGCATGGAATCCATGCAACTTGAAAAAACGACGATGCTGGCCCTTGACCTTGCGCATGAGCAATTCAAGCGAGGCGTCGGCGCCCTCAAATTCGTATCCCTGGCTTTCGAGTTCTTTGATGCGCGAGAGGATACTCCGCATTTCGGGCGTGTCCTTGTCGAGCGAGACGCCGAGGTCCGCGGCCTTGTGCAGCAGACTGGCCCGTCCGGACATCTCGCTGATGGCGACATGCGTTCGATTTCCCACTGCGGCGGGATCCACATGTTCGTAACTCGTTTTTTCCTTGCGGACGGCGTCGGCGTGCATGCCGGCCTTGTGCGTGAAGGCATCCCGCCCCACATAGGGATCGCAGTCGCGCGGCGTCATGTTGGCCAGTTCAGCCACTAAATGCGACAAGCGGGACAGATTGGCGAGTTGTGCGGGCTTGACAACCGGAATACCCATCTTGAGTTGCAAATTGGGGATAATGGTGGACAGATTGGCATTGCCGGTGCGTTCGCCGTACCCGTTGATGGTGCCTTGCACATGGGTTACGCCTTCGTGTACGGCAATGATTGAATTGGCCACGGCGCATCCCGTGTCGTTGTGCGTGTGAATGCCCAGTTTCACCTTCGGGAGATGCGCGCGCACCGTTCGTATTGCGGCCGCTATTTCATGCGGGAGCGTTCCGCCGTTCGTGTCGCAGAGAACCAACGTTTCGGCGCCGGCCGCCGCGGCGCGTTCGAGCGCGGCCAAGGCATATCCGGTATCTTCTCGGCAGGCATCGAAAAAATGCTCGGCATCCACGATCACCCGGCGGCCCCGCGATCGAAGATAGGAAACGGAATCCTCAATAATCCGTAGATTATGATCCAGCGAAACACGCAGGACGTTCGCCGTATGCGAAGGCGAAGTCTTCGCGAAGATGGTAACGACTTTCGTATCCGCTTCGAGAAGCGCACGAATATTGGGATCGTCTTCGACGGCGGATTTCGGGTGGCGCGTGCTGCCAAAGGCTACAACCACCGCCTTCTTGAGCGGCAAGTCCTTGGCCTGTTTGAAGAAATCCGCCGCTTTGGGATTGGAGCCGGGCTGCCCCCCTTCGACGAACGTGATTCCGAACGCGTCCAACGCCCGCAAAATGCGGATCTGATCCCCCGATGAAAATTTGATGCCCGGTCCCTGCGCGCCGTCGCGAAGGGTAGTGTCATATATCTCAATTGTGCTTTGCATTAAGTTGACTCCATCCGAATAAAGGCCGACAAAACCGTCCAGTATTGCGGGTGTTTTACTCCATTTATCGCAAGGGGTCAAGCGTTCGCCAACTGCAAACCCTCGAATTCTTCAAAAAAAGACGTTTCGTCTGATTGACTTGGCAGGCCAATCTCCGTATTCTTGGCCCCCGGAAAAGCATGGACGGGGTTCGGATTTTTTTACCATGAAACGGCTTTTTGCACGAAAAACGATCGATCTGCTGATGGAGGAAATGGCCGGCGACCACCGGTTGCGGCGAGTGCTGGGGCCGTATTCGCTGACGGCGCTGGGTATCGGCACGATCATTGGCGCGGGCATCTTCGTCATCGTGGGAACGGTGGCCCATGACAAAACAGGGCCCGCGATTATCGCGTCCTTCGTCGTGTCGGGCATCGCATGCATTTTCGCCGCGCTTTGCTACGCGGAATTCGCCGCGATGGCGCCCGTGGCGGGATCGGCCTATACCTACGCCTACACGACGCTCGGTGAAGTCTTTGCATGGATTATCGGATGGGATCTCGTGCTCGAATACACAATGGCGTCGGCCTCTGTGGCGCACGGATGGTCCCACTATTTCCAAAACTTCATCGGATTGTTCGGCCTTTCCATTCCTGAAGTTCTTTCCCGCGCACCGTTCAACACCGATCCCGCCACCGGACATTTCGTCATGACCGGAACCCTGGTCGATCTGCCCGCATTAATCATCTCCGCCATCCTGACGATTATCCTGGTGGTCGGCATCCGCGAAAGCGCCGGGTTCAATGCGATTATGGTGGCCATCAAACTGTTGGTCGTCCTGTTTGTCATCGTGGTAGGCATGTTTTTTGTCGATCCCGCCAACTGGCGGCCGTTTGCGCCCTATGGATGGAAGGGATTGAGTTTCTTCGGAGAAGCCTTCGTATGGGGACGCGGCGCCTCCGGGCAACCCGTGGGCGTGCTGGCCGGTGCGGGAATTATTTTCTTCGCCTATATCGGCTTCGACGCCGTTTCGACGCATGCCGAGGAGGCCCGCAAGCCCCAGCGTGACGTTCCCATCGGAATCATTGCCTCGTTGCTCATCTGCACCGCCCTCTATATTGCGGTGGCGGCTGTGTTGACCGGAATGGTTCCCTACGACAAGATTGACATAGATGCGCCGGTCGCAGTGGCCTTCCAGCATGCGGGGCTTCCGTGGGCCACGTTCATCGTCTCGCTGGGCGCCTTGGCGGGCATCACATCCGTGCAAATGGTGCTAATGTTGAGCCAGCCGCGCATCTTGCTGGCCATGGCGCGCGACGGCCTCCTGCCCGCGAGTTTCTTCGGCAGCGTCCATCCCACGTTCCGAACGCCGTGGAAGTCCACGATTCTGACGGGTATCGTGGTCGCGTTTTTCTCGTCGTTTTTCCCGTTGCGCGTCCTGTTGGAACTGGTGAACATCGGCACGTTGCTGGCCTTCGTGATTGTGTGCCTGGCCGTGCTTATCATGCGAAAAATTCAGCCCGGCGCCAAACGCCCGTTCCGCGCGCCGGGCGGCGCGTTCGTGCCGGTCATGGGCGCGCTGCTGTGCGGCATTCTGATGTTCTCCCTGCCGTCGAGCAACTGGTTGCGCCTCCTGCTCTGGCTGGCGGCCGGATTGGGCATCTATATTTTCTACGGACGCCACCACAGCGTTCTCGAAAAAATGCGGGCAGGCCAGAAACCATGACGGCGAAAGAACGCGTCCGGACCGCCATCACACACCGGCAACCCGACCGCACCGCGCTCGATTTTTCCGCGCGCGGCGAAGTGATTGAAAAACTGCGCCAACGGCTCGGACTGTCCGGCCATGCGTCCGTCGAAGACCGGTTGGGGATGGATCTGCGCGGCGTGGGACCGGACTTTGCGCGGCCATGCGAATCGCTCGCGTATGCGGATCCGACCCTCGCCATTGTCAACGGCGATGTGCATTGCGACATCTGGGGCGTCGGATTTCGGCCCAACCAAACGTCGTGCGGATTCTACATGGACCTTGCCCTAAACCCCTTGCAAAAGGCCGAAACCGTTGCCGATATCGAGCGGCATTCATGGCCTTCGCCGGACTGGTGGGATTATTCGCACATCGAGGAGACAGCCAAGGCCCATGCGGACTATTGGATACTCGGACACAGCCGCGGCATCTTCGAAATCAGCTGGTTTCTTCGCGGTTTTGGGGAATTTCTATCGGATCTGGCCTGCGAACCGGCCCGCGCGGAGGCCGTCATGGATCACGTGCAGGCCTACCTGATGGAACGCGCGCGCCGCGTGCTCGAAGCCGCAAACGGCCACATGGACATGATGGAATACAACGACGATGTCGGCGGCCAGGACGGTCTTCTCATGGCGCCGGACATGTGGAGACGGTTCCTCAAGCCGCGGATGGCCGCCTTTATCGCCATGTGCAAAACGCACGGTGTCAAGGTAAAGTACCATTCTTGCGGAAGTGTCCGCGCGATCATCCCGGACCTGATTGATATCGGCGTGGACGTGTTGAATCCGATTCAGGCCCGGGCGGCCGGCATGGACGCGGAAGAGCTCAAGCGCGAATTCGGGGCGCATCTCACTTTCAACGGCGGCATAGACACCCAAGATCTCCTGCCCTTCGCGCCGGTGAAAACCGTCCGGGAAGCCACCCGCCGTCTGATAGACATCGTCGGCAAGGATGGCGGCCTGATTCTGGCGCCGTCGCACGTCTTTCAGGACGACGTCCCCCTCGAAAATATCATTGCGGTCTACGAAACCGCTCTCGGCGCGCCGTTGATGTGAACCTTGCCGTGGCGTTCACACGAAAACGGCTTCAAGCGGACAGGGCCTCCCTGTAGACGGCCATTGTTTGTTCCGCACAAAGACGCCAGGAAAAACGCTTGGCCTGTTCACGGCCCGCGTCGGAAAGCCGCGCACGGAGGGCTTCGTCGGAAACCGCCGCGCGCAAGGCCTTCGCAAATGGTTTCTCGTCATCCGCCGGACACAACAGAGCGGCGCCGCCCGCCACTTCAGGAATCGAGGAATTGTCCGCGGCGACCACAGGGCATCCGCAGGTCATGGCTTCGAGAATGGGCAATCCAAAACCTTCATACCGGGATGGAAACGCAAAGGCGTCCGCGGCCGAATAGAGCGCCGAAAGATCGGTTGTCGTCCGCACAAATCCCAAAAGCCGGACGCGGTCTGCTAGTTTCAGCAATTCGATGGTTTCGAAGATCGGCCCGGCATTCCAGCCCGTGCCGCCCGCCAAAACCAACGCATGCGGCACATCGTTCGCAATCCGCGCGAAGGCCTTCAGCAGCAGGGGAAGGTTTTTGCGGGGTTCAAGAGTCCCAACAAACAGGATATACGGCTCCGCCAATGCAAACTGTGCCTGCACCCGTTGCCGGGCCTCGTCGCGATCCATGGCCGAAAAGTCCTCGTCAACCGCCTCGTACACGACCCTGACCTTCGACGCATCCACCGGGCAGAATTTCAATATATCGGCTTTCGTGGATTCCGAACACGCGATGACCGCATCCGCTTCCTGGATGAAACGCCCGACATGCCTCGCGAACAGGCCGCTGATTTTCGGACTGCACAATTCGGGCGCGGCCATGAAGGCGAGATCGTGAATCGTCACCACACGCCGCGCCGATTGCGTCGGGGCGAGGAAGTAATTCGTCGCATGGTAGATATCCGCGCCGCCGAGCCATGTGTCCACCTTCGGCCAAGCCAGATGGTCCCACAATCGGTAGACTACGCGTGTCGGTAATGGGAAATGACGACACCGTACCTTGTGCGCCATGGCGCCTAATTCGACCCGGACCGATCCGGACGAAAATCCAAGAAAGACGTCACCGGTCCCCAGCGCAAGAAGATGCTTCAATAGGTAATGGCAGTAATTCCCAACCCCGGTGCGCATGGCCGTAATCGGGCCGACATCCAAGGCAATGCGCATTGTATTCCTCCATGTTCGGCCCGACAACACGTGAATCGGTCGTCAAGGCCGCGCCGGTTGTCCTGCCGGAATGCCAATCCCCGTCAGACAGCCGATTCGGCCATTTCCGCCACGACAATTTCACCTCGTCCCCGCGCTTTGGCGTCCCGAAGCGCCTTCATGGCCCGCGCATACAGGCTGGGCCAGTCTTGCCCGCCGGACGGCGCCTCGACAATGCCGGCGGTGAAACTCGTCGTAATGCCGGCAATGGCATCGGCGGAGGCCACGAAGCGATCGAGGATGCGCAAAAGAAGCGTCTTGGCGCCTTCGGCGGCCGTTTCGGGCAAATACAGCACAAATTCCTCGCCGCGAAGGCGTCCAGCAATATCCACGCTGCGGACATTGGATAGAATGATGCCCCCCAGACAGGTCAACATCAGATCGCCCATGGGATGCCCGTGTTCCTTGTTGATGGCCGCCAGATCGTCCACATCCAAGGCCGCCAGACAAGCGATGTGCCGGTATCGAATCAGCCGTGCCAGATCTTCGCGCACTTCCATCTCCACGCTCGGACGGTTGAGCAGGCGCGTCAAGGGATCCACGCGCACCAGTTCCTCGTAGGTGCGCCGCCGGGACAAAACGGCCTCGACCCGCGCCACGATCACAATGGGATCGCACGGTTTGACAATATAGTCATCCACACCCGCGCGAAGCGCCCGAATCTGACGTTCCGCCCCGCCGTCCTCCGTGAGGAAAATGAACGGGATATCGCGTATCCCCGGATCAAGCATGAACCGTTCGCGCAGACTGCATCCGTCCATGTCCGGCATGGCAATTTCCGACACCACGATATCGGGCGGCGTTTCTTTGACGTTCTTGAGTGCATCCCACCCGTTGTCGGCTGCAAACACGCGAAAGCCCGCGCGCTGGAGATGTTCCCGCACTCGCAAAAGGGTTTGGGCATCACTGCCCACAATCAAGGCATTGAATTCCGTGACGTTTGTTGCCACCAGTCAAACCTCCGCGTTCACGACTCCGGTATGGCGCCCGTCGAAAGAATGAACAGAAATTTTGGCGTACTACAACACCATCTCGTCACCGCACAACGATTTTTTCATAAATCATCTTCTCGGCGCAAGGCTTCAGAAACATCAATCAGCACGCAAGTATCCCGGCATGGATGCCGCATCTACCCCTTGGAAGCGAACTGTTGACGCTTTTTCGTCTCATCGTTTGAATAAAAACGTCATGCCCAAACGAGCAGATAGTCGTTTTTCCGTCTGAAAGTCACAATCAAGAGACCCTATTTTCCCGGTCGTGCCAATAAAGACACAGACAATGGGATCGCCTTGGCCTACGTAAGGAAAACACCTAAGGCTGCTCAGCCACAATACATCGATCAAGGGCATGATTTCTTTGTCCGCAACTTCCGTGTTTCACACACAGAAGTTGCAGACAAAGAAACTACACTGTGAAATGGAGACGAAGGGTTTACCGCACATGTCTCCCCTGTCACTCTCCTTGCATATCCAATCCAACCGGCTACCGGTTGCGGTCTTTCCCGACGAAAACAGCCGGTAATTACTTGCCAAAATTGGGTTCAATCTGTTAGCATTGCGGGGAAGGTAAAATTGTCCCCAGCAAATCGAACTCTCTTTGGGTGACAAGGCAACTTTTCGCATGCGTATTTCTGTGAGGTGTGCACGTTGACGGGACTTGTTCTAGGCGAATCGGCGCGATCGGTGGATCGGACCGCATGGGTATTTCGCGAGGAACGGCAAATCCAGTTGCTGTATTTCCTTACGGATATGCTGATGTATTGGTTGGCGCTGAGTCTGGCCACCTTGACGCGGTGGGACACCCTGGCGCAGATTGATTTCCTCGCCCTTCACCGCGACAGGCTCATTTGCCTGATTATCCTGGCGGCCGCCATGATTATGGCCGGCAGTTATCGCACCTCGTGCATCACGGATCGTTTTGATGCAGTGTATTATGCCGTGCTGGCGGCGGCTATCGCCGGCTTGGTCTCTTTCGCGCTAACTTCGGTCTTGACGGCCGAGTATCGCACGATTTCCCGCCGCGAACTGGTCGTCAGCGCCGGACTCGGCGCCGTGTTAATTGCCTGCTGGCGCTATTATGCCGCATCCGTCGTCGCGCGATTTCAAACGATGCATCGGTATTTCTTCATTCTGGGAAGCCCAATCAATGCGGAGCGCATCGCCAAGGCCATCGCAAACAATCGTTCCGGCGGCCGCATCGAGGCGCAATTCGTCACGCTTGATGCGCTCAAGGAAAAAGTACGGCGTCGCAAAGAAGAATCCAACCCGAATTTCATGCCCGTGGAAGACGCCATCATCGCACTCGAAGAACACAGCCACGGACAACTCGACGAGATCATCGAATTTTGCCGGGAACATTGCCGGCGAACCTTCCTGCATCCCACCTTGCGTGACGTGATGCTGTTTCAGCGCCATCATCTCCAGGCGATCGCCGGCATTCCTTTGATCGAAGTGGCGTCGCAACAGGCCGCGTCGCCCTACCTGTACTTGAAACGCCTGATTGATCTCACGGCGGCGGCGACAGGCCTTCTCGCGGCCCTGCCGATTTGCATGGTTACGGCGCTGGCCATCAAACTGACCTCGCCCGGTCCGATTCTGTACGTTCAGGAACGACTGGGGCGGGGCGGAAAGCCCTTTCGCATCTATAAATTCCGTTCCATGACGGCGGGTCCGGAACTCCGAAATGACGCGGGGCACGTGCTTGCGACGGAAAATGATCCGCGGATTACGCCTGTCGGACGCTTCATTCGCAAGCACCGTATAGATGAAATCCCGCAATTGTTCAATGTTTTACGTGGCGACATGAGTCTGATCGGACCACGTCCGGCGTGGCGTGAATTTTACGAAACGAATCGTGCCGCGTTGCCGCTAATCGATCAACGACTGGCCGTGCGCCCCGGGCTGACGTGCCTGTCGCACGTGCTCGGCACGTATTTTTCGGAGGCGGAAGATCGCCTGTTGTACGACCTCGTATATATCAATACGCTTTCCCTCATGACGGATCTCCGGATTCTCATATCCACGATTCGGATCGTGCTTAGCGGAAAAGGCGCACAATAGATGCCAGTGATTCCGGCGGCGACAACCCGAAAAGTGCTTGTGGCATGGGCCGTGCTGATTGCGGCGGGATTTCTGGCCGCGGAGGGATTGACCGCGTGGCTGGCCCGGCATGGCCAAATTTTACGCGCCAACGACTACCGCACCTACTTGGGATTCGCTGCGGATTTCGTCGAGAAAAACGATTTTCCGCGGGCGCTCGCCCAAACCGAGGAAGCCAAACGGAAAGCCCGACATGAACCGGCCCCATACGAGGTGGCGGGCGATATCCATTATCGCCTCAAGCAATGGGACAAGGCTATCGTGGAATACGACCGCGCCTTTGCCCGCAACAGTTCCGCGGCGGGACCCCGGCTCAACAAGGTCTGGGCGCTAATCGAACTGGGCCGGAACGATGAGGCGGCGGCATTCGGACGGCAGGCCATGGACGAGGGATACCGTTCGCCGGCAATGGCCCGATTCGTGGCCGAAGCCTGTTTCCGCGCAGGAAAACACGCCGAAGCGATCCCGTATTATGAAGAGGCCCTGCAGGGTTATCCGAACGATCTATATCTGCTTGAACATCTCCGCCAGTGTTTCGCGGCGACCGGACGTCCAGACCGCGCCAGAGAGATGTCGGATCGCATTGCCGATGTCGAAGCCTCCATCAATCGCATCGCCGCCTCCGGATCATAGGATCTTCCCAACCATGGCTTCCAGCGTTTCGCTTGTTCTCGTGATGAAAAACGAGCGGAAAAACATCGAACGAATATTTCCCACGATCCTGTCACAGGAATTCGACGCCCCTGTCGAATACATCTACGTGGACAGCGGCTCGACAGACGGCACCATCGAGTTCATGCGCGAACAGGGCGTGGGGGCCATCGTCATCCCGCCGGAAGAGTTCCATCACGGCCGCACGCGCAATCTCGCCGCCAGACGCGCGAAAAACGATGTCATCGTTTTTCTGAGCGGCGACGCCGCGCCCACGGGTCCCCGCTGGCTGTACAACCTCGTGCGGCATTTCGACGATCCAAAAGTCGGCGCCGTTTATGGACGGCAAATCCCCCCGGAAGGCATGGGACCGATGCGCCGCCACGCCCTGGAACATGAGTATCCGGCGGAAGGTTTTGTACGCGACTTGGCCGCCGCCGGCAGCATCCATCCCGGCCTGTTCCGCTTCTCGAACGCCAACAGCGCGGTTCGCCGCGAATTGTGGCAGCGGTTTCCCTACAACGAAACCGTCGTACTCGCGGAAGACCAAGGGATGTGCCGCGATGTGCTCATGGCGGGCTATCGCGTCGTCTACGATCCCGAAGCGGCGGTCGTCCATGGCCATGAGCGCAACCTCCGGGGAGAATTTCAGTTCGCCTTTGAAAACGGTTTGTCGTTGACCCGCATGGGCATTCTGCGTAATCCGGCAATCGGCGGCGAATTCGGATACGGCCTGCGCCGTGTCCGCGACGACGTCCGGCATTTCATCTCAAAGGGCCGATACGGTTGCGCCCTGCAAAGCCTTTGCGTGAATGCCGCCAAATGGATCGGCGTCCAACTCGGCAAGCGCGGCGACGAACTGCCTCGCGCCTGGGTCCGCCGGATCTCCCCGAAAGCCCGACCCTGAGAAACCGGTTTTATGTCACGGACGAGGGTTGAACGCTACTCCTCCGGCGCATCGAAGCGGATGTTGTTCGTTTCAAACTGTTTTAACAAGTCGGCCTTGTCCACCGCCTTGCGATACGCCTCGTCCGGATCGACCAAATCCTCCTTGACCAGCCGGGCCAGTTCCTGGTTCAGGATGGTCATTCCCTCTTTTTTGCCGGTCTGCATGATGCTCATGATCTGCGGTATCTTGGATTCGCGGATCAGCATGCCGACAGCGGCATTCACGACCAACACCTCGATGGCCGCGACGCGTCCGCCTCCCTTCTTCTTGAGCAGATTTTGCGCAACGACACCTTTCAACGTGGACGCGAGCATGGTTCGAATCTGCTGCTGCTCGTCGGCGGGAAATTGATCGATCAAACGGTCAATGGTGCCAATGGCCGTGGTGGTGTGAAGGGTTCCGAAGACCAGATGGCCCGTTTCAGCGGTTTCGAGCGCAATGCGCGTCGTTTCGAGATCGCGCATCTCGCCCACGAGCACGATATCCGGATCTTCGCGCAGCGCCGCGCGCAACGCGCTCTTGAAACTCATCGTATGTGCATGGACTTCGCGCTGGTTCACAAGGCAGCGCTGGTTCGGATGGACAAACTCAATCGGATCTTCGATTGTGATGATGTGATCGGTTCGCGTTTTGTTAATGTGATCGATCATGGCCGCAAGGGTCGTTGATTTTCCGCTGCCTGTCGGCCCCGTCACAAGGACCAAACCTTTGTTTAGCACGCAAAACTTTCGAACCGACTCCGGCAGTTTGAGTTGTTCCATCGTAAGGATTTGCGAGGGAATAACGCGCAGCACCGCGCCAATCCCCTTGTGATCCCGGAAAACGTTCACGCGATAGCGAGCCACGCCCGGCACCTCATAGGCGAAATCGGTGTCGTTTGTCTCGTTGAATTCTTTTTCGTTGCGCGGGGGCATGATCTCGTAAATAACCGTCTTGGCGCGCTGGGCGTCAATCTCATCCTCGCGTAGGCGGATGATTGAACCGTCCTTGCGGAAAATCGGCTTGCATCCCGTGCAATAATGCAAATCCGATGCGCCGTGCTCCACCATCATTTGCAGATATTTGTCTATTTCAGCCATGTCCCAATCCTCCTGAATGTTCGCCACGCACAGCGTACCATCCCCCTCGCACCGATACAAGCGAGCGGGCCGCGCATCCTCAAACGCCATTGGAATGCTTTATTTTTCGGGGCCGAACCGATAACTTGAGAGTACCGAGTTCTTGAGATCAAAGGATGAGAATTTCCACGATGATTGGCATTTCCGGGCAATCCATGTCGGATCCGGCAACGAGATCTTGTGTTCAAATTGAAAATGGCTGCTCTGTAGCGCCGATATCCAAATCGGCATGTCGTGTTTCAGCAAGCCGATTTGGAAATCGGCGTTACATTCCGAAACCTTCACGACTCCGAGAACACGGTGCTCTCAAGCAATAACCACTCGCACCCACCAATGACTCAGGCCCGCCAACATGGCTGAAAACCGACAAAGATGCCGCTTGTGGGGTGATGATGATCGCCTGCACGTTTGGATAGGTCGCATTGGTTCGATTGCGGCAGCGAGTAGGCGGAAAGAGGGCGCTTCTACCGTGGACGCGGCTTCTTGGCCGCATTTCGTGCGTGCAAAATGGGGATCGAATACAACATATTGCGTTTTTTCTTCTTTTCTGATACAACATGCAGTGTAGCGTTCACGGTTCCAACCAACGAAAGGAGAACGAACATGGCTTGTGGATGCAAAGGCAAGACGGCCGCGAAGAAAGCGCCCGTGAAAAAAGCCGCCGCGAAGAAACCGGCTGCGAAAAAGAAATAACCACGGCCCGTACGCGAAACCAGAGGCCGGGATGGATGTTCCGTCCACGCCTCTGGTTTTGTTCTTGCTTGTCATTTACGGCGCAATTCGATCTACAATAGCGGCGTCTCCGTTGGGCCAGGGAAGCGTCTTATATGAACAACCGGTATGCCGCCGCCGTTGCAACAGGTCTCGCATTGGCCTCGTTCGCCTTGGTTTACACTTTTCTGGGCGACGGCATCCTTCAGGACGGCGCTGTACCGGAAGGCCGTGAGCATCGCGCGGCGCTGGCGATACGCGATGATGTAACGCCATTCCAAAAATGGGGCACGATGCTCTTCACCCTGCGCTATCTGACGCGGCATTACGACCACGCGTGGTACTTCACGCAATCACGGAAGGGTGATAAGAAAGAGGCGTTCCTTGCCGCACTGGATCATGCCCTACGGCGCTATCGCGCGGTTGACTTGTTTCTACTCGCCCACACGAACCAATATGTGGACTGGGTGAAGAGCCTGCCCGACGATCACCGCCGGCGGCTGCGCCTGGTCTACAACACCGGTTGCCACAATCTTCCGCAGGGCCGGCACTGGCTGGATCTCGGCGCGAAAATCTATGTGGGCCACCCCGGCGAAAGCACGTCACCCGTCTTCTACTTCTATTTTCTGCGCCGCTGGACGCACGGCGACAGCATTCGCAAGGCCGTGGAGGAATCGAACATTCTGGCTTGGCGGAAATTCCGACAGGTGGAGGCGGCCACCTTCGGGCGGTTGAACGCCGAATCGTTCGTGCGCGAGTCGTGGGCGTCTTGCCGCGGCGACAATCATCTCCGTGTGGAGGATTTCCCGGAATGAGGGCGTATTGGCATCTCGCGCTTGCACCGGTAGCGCTGTTGCTTCAACTGGCGCCGCCGATCTTTATTCGGGCCGTCGCGGCGATGGCCTACGGAGCGCAACCGTTCCTGGACGAGTACCATGTCTGGCCCTTGTCCATCCTGGGCATTGCTTTCTGGGGTATAACCGGATTGCTGCTGGGAACCGTGTCCGCTTATCTGCTTCTGACCCGTTCACGGCTTCGCGTGGCGGTCCCGCTCATCCTCTGCTGCAGCATTCCGTCCCTCATCGGCGGATCGGTCTATCTGCTCGCGCTGTTTACTTTCCTCGCCATCGTGTAGGAGCGCGAGTGAAAATGTCATTTCATTGCTGTCCAAAAGAATTGCAAAAAACCACAAAACCGCAAGGAGCCACGTTTT